>CAMAYC010000003.1 GCA_945862125.1 Reyranella massiliensis 521 | reverse complement strand
GCCGCCACGTCGGCGCGGAAATCGGCGGCGTCGCGGAACAGGCCGGGGTCGAGGGCCAGGAGGAAGTGGCCGATGTCCATCGTGCCGGGCTTCTTCGTGTGCAGCGGGTCGGTCACCATGGTGGCGCCGGCGAGGGCGGAGGAGAGGATGTTGACCATGCCAGACAGGCCGTAACCCTTGTGGCTGCTGCCTTCCGGCGTGCCGCCGAGCGGCGTCATGAACCCGCCCTTGCTGACCTCGCGCGGGTCGGTGCTGGGCGAGCCGTCCGCCTTGACGAGCCAGCCGACCGGCGTCGGCAGATTCTCGTTGGCCTTGTTGCGGATTTTTCCGGCGGCAACGGTCGTGGTCGCCATGTCGAGCAGAAAGGGCTCTCCGGGCAGACCGGGGGCGGCGAAGGCGATCGGATCGGTGCCGAGGCGGGCCTGGGCGCCGAAGGTGGGCGAGACCTGGATGCCGCTGGCCGAAGTGGTGACCATGCCGATCAGGCCGGCTTCGACCGCCATCAGCGCGTAGAATCCGCAGGCGCCGAAATGCGCGGAATTGCGCACGACCGCCACGCCGATACCGACCGTCTTTGCCTTGGCGATGGCGAGCTCCATGGCACGCCTTGCGTTGGCATGGCCGAGACCGCCGCCGCCGTCGATGAGCGCGGATACAGGGGTTTCGCGCGACACGGTGGGCTGCGCGCCCATGTCGATCTTTCCGGCGCGCCGGCGCTCGTCGTAGGTCGGGATCATCGAGATGCCATGCGTGTCGATGCCGTGCAGGTCGGCCCAGCTCATGATCTCGGCCGTGCTGACGGCGGTCGCCTCGGGCATGCCCCAGGCCTGCAGGATCAATTCAAGCTGTTTGCGATGGGTCGCGTAGGATGCGGGCATCTGATCTTCCTTGTTGGCGAGCGCGACACTTAGCCTGCTATGCTGCGAATGTTAATCCCGCGCGGCACATGAACACCACGGACCAGGCAACCAACATGGCAACGAGCCCGCGCATTCGCCGCATGGTTGTCGGCATCACCGGAGCCTCGGGAACGATCTACGGCATCCGCGTGCTCGAGGCGTTGCGCGCGATGAAGATCGAGAGCCATCTCGTCGTCTCCAAGGCCGGAGACCGGACACGATCGCTCGAGACCGACCTGTCGGCGTCGGCACTCCGCGCGCTCGCCGACAAGGTCTACGCGCCCGAGGACATTGCCGCGGCCATATCGAGCGGGTCGTTCCAGACGATGGGCATGATCGTGGCGCCGTGCTCGGTGCGGACGCTGAGCGAGATCGCGACCGGCGTGACCTCGAGCCTTGTCACGCGCGCCGCCGACGTCTGCCTGAAGGAGCGTCGGCGGGTCGTGCTGATGTTTCGCGAGACGCCGCTCCATGCCGGGCACATCAAGAGCATGCTGGCCGTCACGGAGATCGGCGCCATCGTCGCCATGCCGGTGCCGGCCTTTTACACGCGCCCGCGTACGGTCGACGAGATCGTCGATCACTCGGTCGCACGTGCCCTCGACCTGTTCGGCCTCGACACCAATAGCTTTCCGCGCTGGACAGGCCCGTCCGGCCTGGCGTCGAAGAGAACCGCCAAGCGATAGCCGTCCGAGGTAGTGAGTGTTGAAATAGATCGCTCGATCGTGCCCAATGCAGTGGTTCGTGGAATTGAAAAACAAGCGGAGGGGGCGACCATGCGGAAGAACAAGATCAAGGAAATGTGGCGCGAAAAGAAGACCGCGACGATGGGCTGGCTGTCCGTTGGGCACAGCTTCACCGCCGAGGTGATGGCGCGTCAGGGTGGATTTGACTCGCTCTGCGTGGACCTCCAGCACGGCACCAGTGAGTGGAACAACGTGCTGTCGATGCTGCAGGCGATCTCGCAGACCGATGTGACGCCGTTCGTGCGCGTCAGCTGGAACAATCCCAACGACATCATGCGCGCGCTCGATCTCGGCGCCTATGGCATCATCGTACCGCTGATCAACAACGCCAAGGAAGCTGCGGCCGCGGTGGCCGCGTGCCGCTTCCCGCCGGTCGGCTTCCGCTCCAACGGCCCGATTCGCGCCGCGCAGTATGGCGGCGCCGATTACGTGGCCAACGCCAACGACGAGATCATCGTCATGGCGATGATCGAGACCAAGGAAGGCCTCGCCAACCTCGACGCGATCTGCGCCACCCCCGGACTCGACGCCGTCTACATCGGCCCGGCGGATCTCTCGTTTGCGCTTGGCCTGCCGCCGCGCGGCGACAATCCCGATCCGCTGCACTTGGCGACCTGCGACAAGATCCTGGCGGCAGCGCACAAGGCCGGAATCAAGTGCCTCATGCACTGCGCCACCGGCGCCTTCGCGGGCGGCGCGCTGAAGCGCGGCTTCGACATGGTGATGGTGACGTCTGACGTCTCCTGCCTGGTCGCGGGCGTCAAAAAGGAAATGGCGGACCTCAAAGCCAAGTCGGCCTGAGACGAGGGTGATCGCATGAGTGGAGTGGGTGCGGCGAAGGCCGCCGAGATCGCCGCGCGCGTCGAGGCGTTCGTTCGCGACGTCGTCGTTCCCTACGAGAAGGATCCCCGCTGCGGCGATCACGGCCCGACCGACGAGCTGGTCGTCGAACTGCGGCAGAAGGCGCGGGCGGCGGGTGTGCTGACGCCGCACATCCTCGCCGACGGCAGCCATCTCAGCCAGCGCGAGACCGCGACCGTCCTGAAGGCTTCAGGTCTCTCGCCGCTGGGACCGGTGGCGGTGAACACGATGGCCCCCGACGAAGGCAACATGTACCTGCTGGGCAAAGTGGGCAGCCCGGAGATGAAGGAGCGCTTCCTGAAGCCCATGGTCGAAGGGCGCGCGCGTTCGGCGTTCTTCATGACCGAACCGGCCGGCGAGGGCGGCGCCGGTTCCGACCCGTCGATGATGCAGACCACGGCGGTGCAGGACGGCAACCACTGGGTGATCAACGGCCGCAAAACCTTCATCACCGGCGCGCAGGGCGCGAAGGTCGGCATCGTCATGGCGAAATCCGCCGCCGGCGCCTGCATGTTCGTGGTCGAGCTGCCCGATCCTGCCATCCGCATCGACCGCGTCATTGACACCATCGACAGTTCGATGCCCGGCGGCCACGCCATGGTGACGATCGACAATCTCCGCGTGCCGGCCGACCAGATGCTGGGCGAGGATGGGGCAGGCTTCAATTACGCCCAGGTCCGCCTCAGCCCGGCCCGCCTGTCGCATTGCATGCGCTGGTTCGGCGCCGCCAGCCGCGCCAACGAAATCGCCACGGCCTATGCGGTCAAGCGGCATGCCTTCGGCAAGCCATTGATCGATCATGAAGGCGTGGGCTTCATGCTGGCCGACAACCTGATCGACCTCAAGCAGGCCGAACTGATGATCGACTGGTGCGCCGACGTCCTCGACACCGGCGTGCTCGGGACGACCGAGAGTTCGATGGCCAAGGTCGCCGTGTCGGAGGCGCTCTATCGCGTCGCCGATCGCTGCGTCCAGGTGATGGGCGGCACTGGCGTCTCCACCGATACCATCGTCGAGCAGGTTTTTAGGGAGGTCAGGGCCTTCCGCATCTACGACGGGCCGACCGAGGTCCATAAATGGTCGCTGGCCAAGAAGATCAAGCGGGATGCCGCAAAGGCGCCGTAGGCATGGAGCTGTCGGCTGACTAGCTTTCGCCCGGGTTGGCGGCGTCGGTCGACAACAATCTGGCCTCTTCGGACAAGAGCGCGACGTAGGCTTTCAACTTCGACTTCACAAAGCGCGTCAGCGGGATCGTCAGCGTCAGGGAGCCGACCGGCTGCTCCTCGGACAGTCTGATGGGCACCGCTATGCCGACCGAATCGGGTAGCTTCTCGCCGCTGCTGAAGGCGAACCCCTTTCGCCGGGTGGCCTCGATCAGGTCGGCCAGGGCGCGGCTCGACGGGCGCTTGCCGGTCAGGGGCGAGGGGCGTGGCGTCGCGCACAGACTCGAGCGGAGGGACGACGGCAGAAATGACAGCACGGCCAGCCCCGATGCACCGCATTCGACCGGAGCGGGTTCGAACAGCGCGATGCGGTAGCGGAGGGAATGCGGGCTGTCGCACTTCGCCGCGTAGGCGGCCATGTGCCGGTCCGGATGGTGGTCGGGCAGGTACTCGCAGTACATCGAGGTCTCGCCGGTTTTCGCCGTGAGTCGTTCGAGCGCGGGCTGGCAGAGCGCCGCGAACGACGTGTTCTGCGTGACCAGGTTGGCGACGCGCAGGAACTGCAGGCCAAGCCTGTAGCGCCGCTGCGTGGCGTCCCGCTCCACGAAGCCCGCGCCGCGCAGCAGGTCGAGAAGGCGGTGCGATGTGCTCATGGGCAGGCCGAGTGCTCTTGCGACATCGGTCACGCCGATGGAGCCGCCGGCTTCCGCCATGACCGTCAATACCGCGAGCGTGCGCGCCACCGTTCCCGACGTGTCCGCCGCCGGTGCCCCATCTGCTTTCCGCAGCCGTGTTGACAACGATCCGCAGCCCTTGCGATAGTTTTGGGATTAAATCCCGGTAATCGGAATTAATAGAGGCGGGCAAACACCCCTGTCAACGAGGAGACGTTTCATGGGCGCGCTGCCCGAGGACAAGGTCGCGCAGTGGAAGCACGACGGGTTCCTCTCACCGTTCCCGATGCTGGACGGTGAGGAACTCGAGGCGTGCCGGCAGGGCCTTGCGCGCTACGAGGCGTGGCTCGGCGCCCCGGTGAATGCGCATCCGGAGATGAAATGGCGGACGATGCCCTATCTCCTGATGCCGTGGGCCGCTCGGCTGGCTCGCGACCCGCGCATCCTCGACAAGGTCGAGGATCTGCTCGGGCCGGACATCCTGATCTTCACCAGCACCTTCTTCATCAAGGAGCCGCACTCGCCCACCGTCGCGGCGTGGCACCAGGACTCGACCTACTACGGGCTGGAGCCTCGGGAAGAGGTCACGGTCTGGATCGCGCTCACCGAAGCCAGCGAGGCGGCGGGCTGCATGGACGCGCTGTCTTTTCGCGGCAAGCCGCGCCAGCTCAGCCATGTGTCGCGGGTCGTGAAGAACAGCGTCAACCGCGCGGGCCAGGTCATCACCGAGCCGCTCGATGACGGCGCGCCAGTGCCGATGCCTCTCAAAGCCGGCTGGTTTTCGATGCATCACGGCCTGTGTCCGCACCGGTCAGGTCCCAACACCTCGTCGCACCGCCGCATCGGCCTGGGACTCAACTACATCCCGACCCATGCCCGGCCGGCCGGTCTGGTCCGGCAGGCCGCACTGCTGGTCCGCGGCACCGATCGCTACGGACATTTCGAGCCGGCCGAATGGGCGAAGGACGAGCTGGGCGAGAACGAAGTGAAAGCACACGAGCGTGCCGTGAGCCTCTACCGGGACGGCTATCTCGAGGAAGAGGCGAAGCACGCGGCGCAGCTCGCGCCAGCATGAAAGAAACAATAGTCGTTTTGGGAGGATAAAGAATCATGAAAATCGGGAAGTGGATCGCGGCTGCACTCGTGTTCCTGTGCGGTGCCGCAACGGTGCATGCGCAGGACTATCCGAACCGCCCCATCACGCTGGTCGTGCCGTTCGCCGCCGCCGGGCCGGGCGATATCATCGCCCGCCTCGTCGCGGAAGCGATGCGACGCAGCCTGGGGCAGGAGGTCATCGTCGTGAACGCCGGCGGCGCCGGCGGAACGATCGGCACGGCGCGCGTGGCGCAGGCGAAGCCCGACGGCTACACGATCCTGCTCGGTCATGTCGGCCAGTCCACCATGTCCAGCCTCTACAAGTCGCTGACCTTCGATCCGGTCGAGAGCTTCGACACGATCGGCCTGATCACCGACGTGCCGATGACGATCGTTGGCAAGCCCGGCTTCGAGCCCAAGGATCTGAAGGAACTCGTCACCTACGTCCGTGAGCGCCCCGACAAGATCAACTACGCGCATTCGGGCCTGGGCTCCGTGGCGCACCTCTGTGGCCTGATGTTCATGGGCGCGACCAAGACCAAGATGACCGTCATCCCCTACAAGGGCGGTGGCGAGGTCATGAAGGACCTGCTGAGCGGCACGATCGACGTCTATTGCGAGCCGGCCACGGGCACGACCGCCAACATCCAGGCGGGCAAGATCAAGCCCTATGCCGTCACGACCAAGCGCCGTGTGTCGACCATCCCCGACGTGCCGACGACCGCCGAGGCGGGCTTTCCCGACATCGGCATCACCACCTGGTACGGCCTCTACGCGCCCAAGGGCACGCCGGCCGCCGCCATCGACAAGCTGGCGGGCGCGCTGCAGGGCGCCCTCAAGGACGACAACGTGAAGACACGCTTCGCCCAGCTCAGCATGGAGCCTGTGCCGCAGGACCAGGCGACGCCAGCCTTCCTGGCCGCCAAGCTCAAGTCGGAAGTGGCGTACTGGTCGAAGCTTCTCAAGGAAGCCGGGGTGCAGCCGGAGTAGCCGGCGCGACCGAGGCTGGGTCTCTGGCTCCACCCGGGGCCACGTGTCAGGATCGCCTCATGAGCTTAAAGAGGCGCTCCCCGAAGGCCGGCGAACGCATGCGGATTGGACGGCGCACGATCAGCGTGCCGAGCGTGCCTTCAATGACGGGCCCGGACCAGCCCCCACAGGTGCGCGCTCCTGCCCGCGACTCTGGTCGACATCAGCCGATCGACCGCAGCGCGGTCCAGTATCTTGACCGCGTGCGTGCCATCTTCCGTCCGACAAGTCGCGACGACATGGCGCCGGGCCTCGAGCGCTTCATCGGTACGGAGGACGTCTTTCGACACCTGGGCGAAGCCGATATGGCACCCCACGGGACACAGGCGATGATGCAGTGTCCGCCGCATTGGCCCAGGGGCATCACATGGGTGCCGATCCGCGATCTGGAAATCCTGGAGATTCTGGAGGATCAGGACATTCGGGCGGGCTGAGGCCGGGTTCTGCCGGATTGTCCCCATGTATCCACCTCTGGTGGTTGGTCGTGGGGCCAATCCGATGCGGATTGGTCTCAGCCGGCTTATCTGGAAACATGCGCGCCCTGCGGCTTTCAATAAGGCAGGCCGGCATAATTTTCAGCCAGCGCCGTGCTTGCGGCGCGCGAATGCGCAAGATAGTCGAACTCCGCCTGTTGTATCCGCCAATCGAAACCATCTCGGTCGGGAAAGTGATGCAACAGGCCGGTCATCCACCAGGAAAACCGCACCGCCTTCCAGACGCGGGCGAGGGCGCGCGCTGAGTAAGTGGCGAGGCCGGCGTCGGAGTTGTCCCGGTAGTGCCGGTGCAGCGCATCGAAAAGGTAGTGGACGTCGCTCACCGCCAAGTTGAGGCCCTTGGCCCCTGTGGGAGGGACAATATGAGCGGCATCTCCCGCCAGAAATAGCCGACCGAAACGCATCGGTTCAGCGACGAAGCTGCGCAACGGCGCCACGCTCTTCTCGAGGGAAGGGCCCGTCGTCACGCCATCGGCGACGTCGGCGGGCAGGCGCCGGCGCAACTCGTCGAAGAACTTGTCGTCCGACCAGTTCTCCACTCGGTCCTCTGTCGGAACCTGGATGTAGTAGCGGCTGCGCTGCGTTGAACGCATCGAGCACAGAGCGAAGCCGCGGTCGTGATTGGCATAGACCAGCTCGTGAGACGCCGGCGGTCGGTCGACCAACAGGCCAAGCCAGCTAAAGGGGTACGTTCGCTCGTAGCTCCGCGATGCGCCTGTGGGCACGGAATGGCGTGATATGCCGTGAGAGCCGTCGCAGCCTGCGATGAAGTCGCAGCGCAATTCGTGACGCTGACCGTTCGCCCGAAAGCTGACGTACGGCGAATCGGTGTCGATGCCATGCAATGCAAGGTCGTCGGTCTCGTAGATCGTCGGTCGGCTGAGTGCCTGACGCGCCTCGACGAGATCGCGTGTCACCTCCGTCTGCCCATAGATGGTAACCGTCTTGTCGCTCAATTGCTTGAGATCGATGCGATGAAGTGTGCCGCGGAAGGCGAGCGCGAAGCCATCGTGAACGAGACCTTCCTGCGCGAGGCGCTTGGCGACACCGGCTTCATGCAGCATTTCGACCGTGCCCTGCTCCAGGACGCCGGCACGAATCCGCGACAACACATAATCCAGGCTACGCTTCTCCAGGATGACATTGTCGATGCCGGCCCGCGACAGAAGCTGCCCGAGTAGCAGGCCGGCGGGGCCGGCGCCGATGATGGCGACTTGCGTTCGCATTCTCCGAGACCTTTCCTAGCCGGACGTCACTTGGCGTAGCACATTGCAGAATCGCCGGCGCTCATCACCATTCATCAACTGCGATATGCTTTGATCGATTTCGGCGTCCAGACGATGTAGCTGACCAATGAGGGCGATCCCCTTGGGCGTCAGATAAAGCGCGTGCGAGCGGCGATCGTTCTCGAGCGACTCGCGCCGTGTGAGGCCACGCTCCTCGAATATGTCGATAATGGCCACGAGATTTGGCTTCTTGATGCCGAGGGAATTGGCCAGCCGAGTCTGGCTCAATCCCGGATTGCTCTCGATCACGGTTAGGATCGAATACTGAGCCGGACGAATGTCGAACTTTGCGAATAGGTCGAAGAAGCGTTGGAAGACTGCGGTCTGGGCGCGTCTCAGCAGGTAACCGAAGCTGTCGTTCAACCGCCCCAGATCTACCGGTGCTTCGAGCCTTGCGTCTTTTTCTTTCCGCCTGGCAGAGGGCACGTCTTTTCCTCGCGCTTGCCGCTTGTGCGGCCGGGCCAATGAGCCGTCAACACGGCCAGCGACAGGTCACAATAGTTATAAAATATAACTAAATGACTTCCCGCGCAACGGAGGGAAGTGGCGAAGGGAGAACGGCGTCATGCTCGAAGTCGACATCGGCGCGGCTCGGCGATCCTGCCCGTCGAGCAGAAGCTCACCAGCGGGCTGCCGGCTGACGCTCAGACGCTGGAAATGGACCGGCATCTCGCTCCGGCGGAGACGCCGAACCCGTTTGCGAAGAATCAGGAAACTTGTGGCCGCCAAGCGCGGTCTCTGGCGTTTTCGGATGCGAAAAGAGCCCACAAACTGCTCAAAGGCCAGCAAGTGGCGACTGGTTGGTAGTGGGGCCAGTCCGATACGGACTGGTCTCAGCCGGTTTATCAGGGAATTTTTGCGCCAGAGGGCCGAAATCTCCAGGCACGCTACCAAAAAAAGCCCTGCAGACGGCAATGGGGCGCTCTGAGGGGGGATGGGGAGCCAGCTGGCAACAGGGAATTTCTCGGGTGGGAACAGGGTAATTTTGGACCGCCAGCAGGGTAAATTTGGGCCCTGGGTTAGTTATTGCGTAAGCGTCCATTTCTCACACGCTTGTTAGCCTGCGGCTGAATGCGATCTGACTTCCACGGCGAGGAATGCCGAGGAGGACAGCAGTGTCGAGATGGCCAGCGGATTACCGGGCGGAGCTTGAAGCATTCTGGCGGTCGCATCATGAGGCGTGGCGTCGGAGCGATCTGAATCAACGGGAATATTGCGAGGCGCATTGCCTTCCGTTGAAACGGTTCGGGAACTGGCGGGCGCAGTTCAAGGCCGAGCCAGAGGTGCCGGAGAAGCTGCTGTACCGGCGGGGTGGCGGGCTTAGTCATATGACTAAGTGGGCAAGACATATGTCTAACGAGGCGGGTCTGCCCAGGCCTGACCCGGCCAAGACTGTGGCGGGGAGACGCACCTTCAGCGAGGAAGAGAAGCATCGGATTATCGGCGAGGCGTCACAGCCGGGGGTGACCTTGTCCCAGGTGGCACGCCGTTACGGGATTGACCGCCGTGTGTTGTTCCGCTGGAAGGAGGCGCTGAGGCCAAGGCCGGATCAAGCCCCGGCTCTTCCGGTGTTTGCACCCGTACAGATCACGGATGCTCCCAGTGTAGAGCCGACGGCCGCACCTTCGACGCCTGGGATCGAGATCGAGCTGATCGGCGGCCGGCGGGTCCGGTTCGAGCGCGACGCTGATCCGGAGATGATCCGGCGGACGGTGGCCCTACTCGAGGGGAGCGGTCCATGACGCTGTTGCCCAAGGGAGTGAAGGTGCACGTGGCGCTGGGCATCACCGACATGCGCAAGGGACTGGATGGCCTGGCGATGCTGGTTCAAGGCACCCTTCAGCAGGACCCGTTCTCGGGCCATCTGTTCGCGTTCCGAGGCCGGCGTGCCGACCTGATCAAGATCGTGTTCTGGGACGGCACGGGTCTCTGCCTGTTCACCAAGCGGCTGGAGCAGCGTCGCTTCCCGTGGCCGGTCGCGGCGGAGGCGGGTGGTACGGTGACGCTCACGTCGCAGCAGCTATCGATGCTGATCGAGGGCATCGACTGGCGGTCGCCGGAGCGGACGTGGAGACCGGCAGTGGCCGGTTGAAGGCTCAGCCGATGCGGCCGATTGACTCGGCAATACTGATCTCGATGCGATGGCCCACGGGTGAGCGTACCCTTGGGGGATGGACGTCGATCTTGCTGCACTGCCGGATGATGTTGATGTGCTGCATCGGCTGATCCGCGATCTTGCGGCGGATCGGGCGGGCGAACGGACTGCCCTCTCCGAAGCCCAAGCCGAGATCGAGCGGCTGCGGTTGATCGTGCAGAAGCTGCAGCGCCTGCAGTTCGGCCGACGGGCCGAGCGGCTGGATGGCGACCAGCTGGAGCTGGGCTTAGAGGACCTGGGTGCCGACATCGGCCGGGCAGAGGAACTGCTGCCGGCGATACCGGCTGACAAGGAGCCTGCCGCTCGGGATCGCTTGGACCGGCCGAGCCTGCCCGATCATCTGGAGCGCGAGGAGGTAAGCCTCGACCTCGAGGTGAAGGCCTGCCCGTGCTGCGGCGGGGCCTTGCATGATGCCGGCGAGACGGTAAGCGAGATGCTCGACTGGGTACCCGCCCGGCTGCGCGTGATCCGCATCCGTCGCCCCAAGTATGGCTGCCGCTCGTGCGGCAAGATCCACCAGGCGTCGGCCGCAGAGCGCCCGATCGCCAAGGGGTTGGCGACGTCCGGCCTGCTGGCGCAGGTGCTGGTCAGCAAGTACTGCGACCATCTTCCCCTCTATCGGCAATCCCAGATGTTCGCCCGCCAGGGCGTGGAGCTCGATCGCTCGACCCTGGCAAACTGGGTTGGAGGAGCTGCCTGGTGGCTGGAACCACTGAGGAATCGACTGGCCGAGCACGTGTTCGGCTCGCAGAAGCTGTTCGCCGACGACACGCCGATCCCGGTGCTTGATCCGGGACGTGGCCGGACCAGGACCGGCCGGCTGTGGGTCTATGCCCGGGACGATCGGCCGTGGACCGGCTCCGATCCGCCAGCCGCCGTCTACTTCTACAGTCCCGATCGCCGTGCCGAACGGACGGTCGCGCATCTTGAGCACTTCAAGGGCACCTTGCAGGTCGATGGCTATCCCGGCTTCGAGCAGTTGATCCCCAAGGGCATCGTGCTCGCTGCCTGCTGGGCCCACACCAGACGAAAGTTCTATGAGGTGCATCAGGCGACCGACTCGCCAATCGCTGCCGAAGCGTTGCGTCGGATCGCCGAGCTCTATGCCGTCGAGGAACGGATCCGGGGTCGCTCCGCGGAGCTGCGCCGAGCGGTGCGACAGGAGCTGGCCAGACCGCTCGTCGGCTCGTTGAAGGTCTGGCTAGAGGGTGAGCTGCATCGGGTGGCCCCACGCAGTGGCCTCGCCGATGCCATCCGTTACGCGCTAGTCCGTTGGGAGGCCCTCTGTCGCTACCTCGAAGACGGCCGGGTCGAGCTCGACACCAACACCGTCGAGCGGGCCATCCGGCCGATTGCCCTTGGCCGCAAGAACCATCTGTTCGCCGGCTCCGACGGCGGCGCCGATCGCTGGGCTATCGTGTGCTCGCTGATCACCACCGCCAAGCTCAACGACCGCGAGCCCTACGCCTACCTCAAGGACGTTCTCGAGCGCATGACCAACGGCCATCCCGCCAGCCGCCTCGACGAACTCCTACCCTGGAACTGGAAGCCAGAAGCCGCCTAAACCTGACCGACGTGCGAGGAATGGACGCTTACGTTATTGCCGGCGCTGCGAACGGCCATCCCAAGCTGGTAGGCAGTCGTGTCTAGGGACGCCCAGGCCGTCCTTCCGGGCTAGCGTCTCGCTAGCCACGTAGTCGCGGCTATATCGAACGAAAGCCCACGCTAGGCCCTCTCGGACCATCAGGGCCCCCAGATCCTGGCCTGAGACGCGGCAGATCGCGACGGTCCGGCCATATCGATCGGCATCTTTGTGCTCGCAGGCTATCGACTTGCCTTGGATGAGCTACTGAAGCCGGTTTGCGGCCTGACGCCCTGCCGGCCATCCGTGGGGGCAGTTTTGAGCCAGTTCGGGGGGCATCAATCTCCCAAAGCCGATAGGTACCTGAAGCGATGGCAGCCCTGCCGATCTGAATTTGACAAGTCGAACTGGCTGCCTCTGAAATCTGAACAAGGTGTCGCCTACTACCTGGACTTGGACGCGATCAGGACCAAAGATGGATTGCGCGCTCGGATCGTCGCCGATGGGGCCGGTGTCCCAACAGTGATGCGCAATTTCATCTTCACGCTGGATTGCCGAGGTCGCTTCCGGAGTGAAGTGAAGGCAGAGCAATACCGCGTTTGGGAGAGTGTTAAGCCAGGCTCTGCGATCGCCATTGCAGAAGGTCCGGTGTGCTATTCTGGCAAGTAGGCGGCTCAGTATGTATCCATGCATGATTGGATACTAAAAGGTGTCGATAAGTCCCTACTTCCGGCTAAAGGTGACCACGCCCTGAACCCGAGAGGTTGTGTAAGGCCCAGCCAACTTTCCATCCGCGGATTTGGTCAGATTCATCTCGGTATCGGCGTACTTCAAAGTGACAACACCCTCATTCCAGGTGGCGCGCCCCCTGGGGATGCTGCCGCCACCAGGTCCCGTTAGGAACTTCAAGGCAAAGTGACCCTCGGCGCTCATGAAGAGGGTGAGCTTGATGTTGCTGGTGGTGGTGCCTTCCCATTCGCCGGCAACGTCGGCAAAGCGGGGCTGCGCATGACCCGTGCCGCACACCGTCGAAGTGACGGCCGCCGCCCCGGCAACTAACAATATTCGTCGCTCGATCATCGGTTGCCCTTTCGCCTTCTCGACAGGCCGCCTTCGCTACCGGCCGCCCTCTTTACCGGCCAAAAGCCTGCCGCAAGGCGGCAAGCATCTCCTGGTGAGCCGCGCGGTCGGCGGCCTCGTTGTACTCAAGGTGTCCGAAGAAATACTCCGGTTTGCCGCGCAGGCGCACGCTGTTGAACGCGTGGTGGGCGCCCGGATAGACCACGAGCCGAAGAGCGGCCCCCTCGCCATTGAGCCTGGCCATCATTTCCTCGCACTGCCGCGCGGGCGTGATGTCGTCGAGCGCCCCGATCAGGACCACGGTCGGAACGGCAACGCCGCCCATCGAGACCTCGCAGGGAGGATAGTAAGCGACGGCTGCCCGGAATTGACGCTCGAAGAGCGTTCCAAAGCCGCCCAGCTTGACGGCGGAAAGCGCTGCCCCGCCGCCCTGCGAATAGCCCAGCACGGCAATGCGCTCGGGGTCGATGAACGGCAGGCGCGCCAGATAGAGCAGCGCGCCGAATGCATCCATCACCCGGTCCACTGGCGTGCCCAACTCCGCGGCACAACGATCGACGATGCCACGTGGCCCGAAGCTGTCGACAATCAGCAGCGCATAGCCCAGCGATGCAAAGTAGGCGCCGCCTGCGTCTTCCCAGGGCCGCAATGAACGGCCGGCGCAGCCGTGCAGCATCACGACCGCGGGAAATACCCCATCGCCCGGGGGACGATAGAGCTCGCCGGTCAGTTCAAATCCGGGGGATGACGGAACCGGCTGACCGCGTTCTTGCGCAAGCCGCTCCTGCAGCGGTGTCGGCGGTGTTGTCGCGGATGGAAAGCGAACAGTTTCGGCGGAAGCGCAAGGGATCACAGCCAGGCTGGTGATCAGGGCCAATAGCGAACCGATGTTCTTCATCAGTAGGGGCCTGGGTTTTTAGTAGGGGAATCTGTCAATCTTCCGGCGCGCATCCTCGATCCCACGGTGGATCGCTTCTTCTTCCGGTTTGGCGGGACGCAGCACTTTCGTTAGCCACACTACGGCAGGCACACCCAGCCCGATGATCAAGACTGCGCCGATTACTAAGACCGTATACATCGGCATCTCCCGGTTCGGAGAGGTTACGGCAAACCAACTCGCTACTACAGCGGACAGCATAGGAAACGGCGGCGCGATAGCTGATGCGGCGCCCATAACCTACTTCGTAGCAGGAGCATCGCCTGTTGTTGACCCGCCGGGGCCATCACGCGTCATTCTAAGTCTCAAAGGACTGGGAGTAGCTGAGACTGCAAGCATACCTTGAAGGACATCACCCGAGCGCACAAGACGGACCACATTATTGAGAGCCGTCGTAAGCTCTAGTGCGCCGTCCGATATTGCACATTTCGCTTCTGCAGGAGCGATTGTGCCGGTGACGTCGAATGTACAGGTTAGTTGTCCGTCTCTTTCTGAAACAGTCAAAGTACGACGCGAATCGGCACTGACGGTGTTTGCCAACGCACCATGCCACGTCCCAAGTAAGTCCTGGGCAGCGGAGGAGGGGACCGAAAACAAACAAGCGGCGATGGCCGGCAGGTAAGCGAATGTCTTCGCTTTCCGCCGAATGTCTGGCGTTAGTTTGGTTGGCATGGGCCTTCCTGTCGCTAAGGCGTGCGTTCTAGCCGCTGATTCACTGGACCACGGCAAAAGCTATCATTCCCATGGCCAATAAAAGGACCACCAACGGGAGATACCGTTCCGGTGACTGTCGCACTTGTGACTGCTCCAACACCTGTCAACTAGGGGCTGATCCACCAGACGGCTGCGATGACCATCACGGCCAGCACCAGAACAAAGTGTCCGATCGAGAGGTGCCCCTGCAGAAAGGTAGGCTTGGATGGCAGGCTCGACTGAGAAGGCGAGGGGGTCAGGCCGACCGCGGCTTCATCCACCCAAGCACCTTCGCCGATCCTGTAAATGCCCTTGGAGCTCCCTGCCGACAGCGACTCGATCAGATGCCACACATCGCGGAATTCGAGAAGGGTCCGGCTGGGAATTGGAACCGCTTCATTGGTGGCAAGAGCCACAACGGCTCGTCCGATTGCCCGTACTGCGGCGGTGATACGGCTTGCGACGCTGATGGCCAGAACGAGGCCTAGAAGGACGAGGCTCACGACGAGCGCCCCTATGCCAAGACTTGTGATCCAATATGGAGCGCGCTCTATCAGGGCTGGCACGGCGACACTGACAGCCCATCCAGTAGAGGGAGAACGTCGAAACGAACCACTCACTTCCATTCCGTCTCTTGATACGACCTCGAAAAGCCCGGAACTGGGCACTTCTCGACCCACATCTACTATTCGACGCTGAGCGGCTCTGCCGACAAAGGTCTCGGGCTCTCGGCTACGAGCCACGATCGTGCCGGCCTGATCCGCAATATCTGCGCGCCAGCCCTCTCGCAGGCCGGCTTCGGCAAAGAGCCCTTGCAGCCGCGACGCTGCCACCCCTCCACTGACGATCACAGTCGATTGCCCGCTCAGGGAAACCGGGACCGACACAAAGAACAAGTACGGCCTGCCATGGTCGCGCTGCAGCTCTGAGACCACCATTCGGCCTCGACTGAGGGCCTGTTTGATCCCGATCTGCTCAGCTGCCGGAAACGCTCGTGGCGTCCCGGTCGATGAGGCGGCCTGCAGGCGGCCGTCGGAGTCGAACACAGCTATGGATTCGAATCCTCGAGCCCGCGCCATGTGCATGGCCATTTGGACGGCATCTCGCTGATCTTCCAGAAAGCCTCTTGAGGCTGCGAGCCCCTCCAGAAACCCAGCGAGCGAGCCGATTTCACGCTCGACGAGATTGTTGAGATTATTAGCGACATCCAGCCGCTGGGCAGCAATGGTCGCACGGGCTGCAACGACGTAGTACCAGGACATCGTTACTGCCAGCGCCAGCATCGGGATCAGGACGCCGCCCACCAGCAAGATCAGGCAAGAACGAATGGAGGTATAGCGATAAGCTCGGATGGGCGGGTCCAGATCGTTGAAGCTTATGGACATTGGGACTCCCTTCCTGTCGACCGGCGCTAGGCTGGTGGCGGTCCTTCAGCGGAACGCATCCGAGGGTTTAATAAAGCAGGTCTAGGCTATTTGCCGGCATCCACTCGAGCGATCCCCTCGGCCGTCAGCCTGAGTTCTCCCGCCACCCGTTCAACCAAGCCTAAAACCCCAAGTCGATCTTCCAGCGCGGCGGAAATTGTAGGGGTCGTCATTTTGTCGGCGAGGGCCGACAGCGCTGCAAACTCGTTAAAGGTGAGTACCCGATCGAATCTGGAGTCTGTCATTCAAGTGCGACTCCAGAAAATTCGGCCTTCCAGCAACCACAGGGCAGGTCCCTACGCCGTTCTCGAATGCCCTAAGGAACAAAACTTACGGAAAGCTGACTATCCTTTGACCCCTCTCTCG
Source organism: Reyranella massiliensis 521 (assembly GCA_945862125.1). GTDB lineage: Bacteria > Pseudomonadota > Alphaproteobacteria > Reyranellales > Reyranellaceae > Reyranella > Reyranella massiliensis_A. Next base: position 62,864 of record CAMAYC010000003.1, on the reverse strand, counting down.
CCTTATCGATCTCGACGAGTGGCACTATCTTCTCATCCCCAGTCGACGTGTCGTATCATGATCACATGAAGTTTCGACTCGTGGCGCACTGGCCAACCGACGACATCTTTCCCGCTGTAGAAGAATTCGACTCCGCTGGGCTCGCAATTCGTCGATATGGACAATTCGTCAGATTCGGAATGAGCACCGTTGGGATTTTCTTGATCGAGAGCGGGCAGCGTTCTCGTATTTCGCCAACAAAGCTGAAGAAACTTTACCTGGTGGAGCGGCATTCAAGCCCCCGCCGGTCGCGTCGGATGCGGAACACCATCGTCAGTGCCGTCTTGGGGGTGATTGCTTCTGCGCTGCCGAGCGCGTTTGGAGATTTTGGTGTGGTGTCGCACTTGGGGACGTTGCGGGCTGCCCGCACTACACGCGCCAGCCCCCGCAGACGTGGGTCCAATGCTCCCACGGACTCAACCACTCTGCTTTATGCGGCGGCCTCGTCGAGCATCCTGAGCTTGTCACCGGCCGACACCAACACTCATGAAGGATGCTGGGCCCGCTCACTTCAAGGACACATTGATGCCCTTGCACAGCGTTGACGTCCACGTTGGACGACGCATGCGGCAGTGACGCTCAGCAGGCCAAAAGACTGTATGAGCTTGGTGTTACAGATGCCGTGCCGGAGGCTATCGAGGCATCGTTGCAGCTCTCGAGGGCCCTTCTCGTAGGGACTGGCATGCCGACGGGATCCGTCATTTCTTCTATCCCGCAACGGCGCGACGAGCTCCGGAAGGAATTGAACAATCTAAACGCTTTGGGCGGACGAAGTCGGCGCGACGAACAGCGCTGAATGATTCCAGTATTGGAGAAAGGGCCGTTCAGTTCACAGAACGCGCCAGCGGAGGGGGAGTGCCATGGAAACAGGGATAACTGCCGACTGGGACAGTACCTGCAGCCGCGATGATGACGGTGCCCGTAGTTGAGCCCGGCGTGTCTCCGCGGAAAAGAAACGAGCAGTCTAGCTGAGCTTCTTTGTGAGAGGAGTGCCCAATGATTCTGTTGGCTAAATCGTAGGTAATATTCTCAAGCCGTTGATGGGAAGTACTACCTACGATGTTCCCTCTTACATGTTCTCGCTGATAAGCCGAGGATCGGGTTCGACTCTTTGTCGGATGCGGGAAGGTAGATGAATCGATTTGGACGGCTGTGGCTGCTGGCCGCCCTGATACTGGCCCCACTAACAGTTATTTCTGGGCCCCTTCAAGCGCAGGAGGCGGCACGCATCGATCTGACGCGGCATCCGGTTGGATATCTGGCGCTCCTGATCTTCTTTGTTGCCTACGGGTTCGTGGCCGTCGAAGAAGTCATTCAGCTGCGCAAGTCGAAGCCCGTCATGCTGGCGGCCGGCCTTATCTGGGCACTACTCGGCGTCGTTTATGCCGTGAATGGCCGGAGTGCCGATCTCGAAGTCGCCGCCAAGCATGTGATCCTCGACTACGGCGAACTGATGCTGTTCCTCGTGGTGGCGATCACATATGTGAATACGATGCAGGAGCGACGCGTCTTTGCCGTCCTCCGGGCCAAACTCATCAGCAAGCGCCTCTCCTATCGGCAGCTTTTCTGGCTGGTCGGGGGCCTTGCATTTGTCTTCGGCCCGATCATCGACAATCTGACGACGGCGCTCGTCATGGGCGCCGTGGTGGTGGCTATTGGAGTGGGCAGCTACCAGTTCATCGTTATGGGCTGCATCATCATCGTGGTGGCGGCAAATGCCGGCGGCGTCATCTCGCCATTCGGCGACATTACCTCGCTGATGGTCTGGCAAAAGGGCAAGCTGGAGTTCCTGGAATTCTTCCATCTCTTCCTTCCAGCGCTGGTAAACTTTCTTGTGCCGGCGATGCTTATGCATTTTGGCGTGCCGAAGGGAATGCCGGAAGCGACGAACGAAATCAGGAGGCTCAAGCCCGGCGCGGCCGTTGTAATTGGGCTGTTCGCAGCGACCATTGCGACTGCCGTCTCATTCAAGAGCTTTTTCAGTCTGCCGCCCGCGCTCGGGATGATGTTGGGTCTCGGGTACTTGCAAATGTACAGCTACATCCTTCAGCGGATCGGGCGTCGCCGTGACGACCAAGACATGGCGTTCGATTCGTTCCGGGAGATCAGGCGACTGGAGTGGGACACGCTGCTGTTCTTCTTCGGCGTCATTTTTGCCGTCGCCGGCCTTGGCGTTGCCGGCTATCTCGCGCAGTTGTCGGACTATCTCTATGGCGACCTGGGACCCACCGTCGCCAACATCGCGATTGGTGTGCTAGGCGCGGCGTTTGACAACATTCCTTTGATGTTCGCAGTGCTGACCATGAACCCCGACATGTCGAGTGGTCAGTGGATGCTCGTCACTCTGAGTACGGGTGTCGGGGGAAGTCTAGTATCCATCGGTACCGCGGCGGGGGTGGCACTGATGGGACTGGTGCGCAATCACTACACGTTTCTCAATCATCTTCGATGGGCCTGGGCCATTGGATTGGGCTACGTGGCGAGCGTCGCTACCCACTTGTGGGTCAATGCGGCGCTTATGTAGACGACTTAGGATTCCGACCGACATAGCGCAAGGTTGAAGATCGTACTGGGTGAAAGCACCGATCTTCAAGCAAAGGGCAGGAGAATGGCCAGTCGGGCCACTATCCGGGCGGCCAATTCTGATGGAGCATGGGAAGCGGAAAGTCGATTATCAGAGTGAGGAGATGCCGATGTACGCGGCTTTGGTAGTGGGAGCGGTCCTAGTTATCGGGTTGTGTGTATTTGCCGCAATATGGTTGGCGAAGCGGACACGCCAGTCGAAGCTGAAGATAAAGGCATTCCCCCATGGGATCGAAGACACGCGCAGGCGGCTCGATAGATTACCCTACTAGAAGCATTGGACACTCGTTGGTTGAGGCGGCTTGATGTCCATGCGCCCGTAGCATCGGTGACGGGATGTGGCCGACCAGGGCCGGCAGAAATTTTCAAGCCACCTCCCGCGGCGATTGACCCGCAGCGCTTTGTCGACTGTACGGGGCGCTCTTGAGACAAGCCGGTGATCGTATTGGTCTGATATTTCGTCGAGAATGCTTGGAGTGAACATGCGCCTGCAGAAGATGCAGCGTTCGATATGGTTGCCAGCTGCAGGCGGCGGAGTTGTCACGGTCAGCAATGCTCATTTTCAGCGAGATAGACGCGCTGCGTAACGGCGGTTGTCGGGCTTCATCGCCGTCGGCGACCTTGCTCGCCGGAACCTGGGCGACGATCTCTTTCTCGTAATCGGCGACGGCGCGGAAGGGGCTGAACATCCGTTGCCTGGTACGCGCCGTGTCGCTTGTGCCGTTCGCCGGCAGATCGAGCAGGTCCGAAATGCCACGCGAGTGCTTCCGTTGGAGTGCGCAGCTCTGCCGGAACGCATCGAAAGGAGCTGGTGCCGTCTTCTGTGGGAAATTCAACAGCAGCCCAGGTGTCGAGAGTCGCAGTCCGATAGGGCCATTTGCGGACCCAAAGCTTGCCTGTGGTATCGCTCGCCAAGCAGTTGGCGCCACCTGCCTCAACAAAGCGCTCCGGGGTGATGATGTCGATCATGGCGTGGCGAACCAACGGATCGATCTGAGCGTCGATCCAGTCGAGTGTAATGCACTGCGGCTCGTCGATGATCCAGGATGGCACGCGCGTACCCTTCCAGGCGTACACCGACCAATTGTCCAGATAGCGCAGCGCCGGTCCAAAGGAGGAGTGCAGCCGTCCCCACCGATCGAAGGACAGCCCGGTTGGACGATCGGAGAGCCAGCACACGTGCGAGTGCGGCAGGATCCATCCCGCATTCTCGGCGATCAGCCGGAGCCCACTCAGTTCGATCCCAGCATGCGGCTCGAGCATCTCCAAGAGGCATGCTGTGAAGCCGAGCCAACACAGCTCATATTGGCTAGAGCCGCTGGCAGCGAAGCTGGGTGACCGGCTCCCGTTGGTCAGTCGTGACCTGAGTCGACGCAACCACAAAAGCAGAGACGGCCGAATTGCATCGGCGTCTTCAATCACGGCTGCACGCACTGCTGCACTGACCGCGTCCGCGCAATCAACACCGCTTTGGTCACACGGAAAGGGCGCAGGGTGATCGGCGTGTGTGCCAAGCCGTTGGGTGGCTCGACGATGCGGAGCGGCTATGATGGTATCGTGGACATTCGCACCGATGGACGAGGGTGCTGATGCCCAGGAGGTCGCCAAGCTGACCGGGCCATCTACCCAAATAATTGATGGCACAGCGAGGCCAGCCTCACGATAGGCCATGCGAACGCCGTCCGATGCGGCCGCCCTATCGACAGGCAGGGTAGAAAGACGGTTGTCCTTCCATCGCGCTGCGATGGATGTCGCGCTCGTCATACTTCCGTGAGCACCATATCGACCCGCGGCGCAGGGACGTTCTCGCATTTCGCGACCTCGCAACTGGAAGGCACCGAGGTCTACAGTGGGATGTTACCCGCAACGGGTGATTAAGGGCGGCGCCTCGATCCGAGCGTACGGCCACTGTCGCGGGCTCGGAATTGCGGTGATTGCCTAGGGCCGCATAGGCGAATTCCGCGCCTGCAGATTCATGCTCATACGGGCGAGGTGCGACACCGTCCGCGCGCCCATTTTCTTCAGCACGGCCGCCCGATGGTGCTCCGCTGTCCGCGTGCTGATTCCAAGCTTTGTGGCGAGAAGCTTTGCGGGCATCCCTTCAGCCAAGAGCGCCATCACTTCTTGCTCGCGGGGCGTCAGTGATCGGTAACTTAGCTCTATGGCAGCTGACGCGGCTTCCTCGGCTGCCATCTCGCTGACACGCTGCAACGCTTCTTCCAGTGTCTGGAGAAGCTCTGCGGGCTCGAATGGCTTCTCCAGAAAGTGCAGGGCGCCGGCCCGCATGGCCTTGACCGCCAGCGGCACATCGCCATGGCCGGTGATCATGACGACGACCGGCCGGATCGGCCCCTGTTGAAGTTGGCGCACCAACTCAAGTCCGCTCATTCCCGGCAAACGCACATCGATCAGCATGCATATTGGCCGGCTTAGCCGGACTTCTGCGAGGAACTCCTCGGCGGAGGCATAGGTGCGCGCTTCAAGCTCCGCCGTGTCCAGCAAGACCCTGAGAGCCTCGCAAACATCGGGTTCATCGTCGATGACATGGACGACGCGCTTATGTGCCATGTGCATCCTCCGGGCCCGAAGGAAGCTCGATGGTAAAACGCGCACCACCATCCGAGCTTATGTGCTCCCAATTGATGGTCCCCCCGTGCGCTGTAATAAGCTCTCGCGAGAGTGACAGCCCAAGCCCCATGCCGCCCTGCTTGGTCGTAACGAAGGGGTCAAACAGGTGCTGAGCCACTGCCTCGGATACACCAGGTCCATTGTCCTCGACCTCTATCCGCACTCCTTTGTCCATGGACGCTACGCGAATCGTGACGCTACCTGGCGCTCGGTTCGCTTCCGCGGCGGCGTCGATGGCATTGTTGATTACGTTGATAAGGATCTGCTCAAGCTGAAGGGCGTCGACGGTGACGGGCGGCACAGAAGCCGCCTCAAGACGCACTGATACTCCGTGCGCTCTCGCGTCATCCCCAGCCAGTGCCACCACTTTTCGCGTCAAGGCGCCAAGATCGGTCGGAGCGGGCCTGAGTGTGCCGCGGGAGACGAAATCCCGCAATCTCTCGAGGATTTCCTTGGCCTGCCGCAACTGCGTTGTAGCTTTTTCCAGAGAATCCGAAATCCGCGCCGGCTCCTCGGGTTTTGCCGCTAGTAGTTGACGACCCACATGGAGGTACATGGCAACGTTCGTCAGCGGTTGGCTGATCTGATGCGCCAGCGAAACACCCATCGCGCCGGCCGTGGCATGCCTTGTCATGCGCGCAACTTCCACATGTTGTTCACGCAGGAGTTCATCCGATCGCCGACGCTCGTCAACGACAGCGCCGAGCAGGAGTCCATTGAAAGCGAGCGCCAGTACTAGGAGTTGGTAACTCATAAAGGTGCTCGCCGGATAGCCGCCCCAGCTGATGTAAGCCAGCAGCAGTAGATGGATGAGACATACGCCGGCCGCGGTGCCTGCGAACCCTGCGCGCATCGCAATCCAGCTAACTGGAAGGAATAGTAGGTAGAAGAAGTGGTAGTCGTTGGCTTCTTCGACCGAGAAGATCAGCCATAGTGCAATCAAGACGCCGGCCAGAAAGGCGGCTGCGTCGATCAGCAATACCCAGGGCTTCGTATCAAGCAGATGTCGCATCGACCCGAAGACAGCCATGGCGACGGGAAGGATTATGACGATGCCGACAGTGTCTCCTACCCAAAGATGCGGCACGGCCTCCCAGTATTGCTTTACCGGCAGGTCGCCGAACAATACGAGAAGGATGCAATAGAAGGAGGCAATGACGAACGTCCCAGCGGGCACCGTGACAAGCAATCCAATGACATTGCGCAGGTCGGTGCGCTTCATCGTAAAGCCCAGGCCTCGCGTGAGGGTTATCGCGAGACCTGCATATCCGAGCGCGACTACGGCGCTCGTGGCGACAGTGGAAGGTAAACCCTTGGCGGCCCCGTAGATGAAGAGATCGACTAGTAGCGTCGCCAGGAACAGCACCGGCGCGTAAGCGACACCTTTGATCAACAGAAGACCCAAGCTCAGCGCCTTCGCAGGATTCCACAGCGTGATGCCGAGGGCTTCGAGCTCATGGACGCGCGTGAGCCATTCGAGGCCAAGGTAGGTGACCGTGAAGATGCAGCTGATCAGGGCGTAATGGGCCAGTGTCAGTTCGCTTGGCCAGCCAGAACGCCGTCTCAACGCCGCAATCCTGCTACCGGACCTGCGGATCACATCACCCAATGCCGTTCCTCCCTCGTCAAGTGAGTGATCTACGTTCCCGCGAGGATGCGCATTTAACCATTCTGCCGGCAAGTTCGTAGGCATCATCTGCTGATGACATATAGGGAGTTCTACCTATGACAGTCAGCGCGATCGTAAGACATCTTTGAACGTCGATACGGTGGCGGCTAACAAGCCGCTAGCGCGTGATTGATTTGCGCTGATACCTTCTCGTACCGACGAGCAAACGTTGGCATGCCGTGCTCATGGTCGCTTTGCCCCCCGCAAGGTCGTGGGCCGGTCCGATACGAGACTCTTAGGCCCGCTCGGTGAGCGGGCCTTTTTTCGAGTCGGATCTACAAAGATCTAATGGCCATCGCTTTACACCAGGCAGCGCTGGTCCTCTGATTTGCGCTCTGCCCTGCGTGAGCCATCAAGACCTGCCCTGGCATTTAAACGTATTAGGCCAAGCCTACCGGTTCTCGACATGAAGCGGTTGACTTGAACTGGTGAACGCCAATGCTCTTGTGCCGAAAAAATACGTATGAACTGCTTCAATGATCGGGACATTGATGGGTTTGTCCGCAGTCCAGACAACAAGGAAATTAGCCCCGCTGCCTCCGCTCAAGTCCTTGTGTTCGACAAAGACCTCCGTCGTTCCCAGAGGACCAAGCTTGCTACCCGTTGGATACTCGCGAAGAAGCTTGCCGTCGGTGTTGTAATAGCGAATGGAGCGGACGGTCAGCGAGTTTTCGAGGTCTGTATTGCGGATTGCTAGTGTGACGGACAATGGCCATCTGCTGGGTTTGCCATCTCTTTCCGCATTTCCAAATAGAACATCCGAATAAACCGAAACATATACAGTCTGCCCCTGCCTAGCCGTCGGCGGCTCCCCGGCGAGGCCGGCACCTGTGATCGACACAAGAAAGCAGATGGCAAGGATGACCCTGCAGGCGATAGTCATACCTCTTGCTTCCATCTTGATGCCCCTGGTCAGACCGTTTTGCGGGGCTAGCATACCAGTAGGGGCCGGGGAATCCGGGTGGACTAGCCCATAGTTAGTCGGACGACATGCGCGATGCCGTCGTCCCGTAGCCAAAGGTGAGCTTAAGCCCCTTCACTTTCGGGTCCCTTGTTGATTCCGCCGCTGCTTCTAGCGGCAGTCGTCCAGCGCAACGGTCCGACCAACACTGCCATGATATTATCCGAGGGCAGTTGATAGGTAAAACTACCTACGACGTTCTCCCTTACATGCTTTCCAGTATCAGGCGAGAGTCGACTTCGACTTTTGTCGGGCGTGGGGAGGGAGACAGAACGCCTACGCCGGTCCGCCAAATCAACGTCGCTGATGCTGTCGTGCTCATCATTCGGCAGACCGGAAGTACGTGGCGGACGCAGCCGCATCGGATCCAGCCGCATCGGATCCAGCCAACTGTCGCCACAGTCCGCGCGTGCTGGTGGCCGGCGTTTTCGGCCAAACGCCAGCGATGTGCTGGCGGACGATCGATGTTGGTCGGAGGCGCAAGGGCTTTGGCGAGACACGCGATACCGCGCATAGGGGGAGGGGAGCAATGATTTGGCGGACACAGGACGAAAGTTCGTTTGAGGACGTTGAAAGGCGCGACCTATCTAATCTCATCCTGTTCCGTCAATGGGAGCGGCGTTCGCTGCCAGGGTTTCGTGACGTTCCCTTTGTGGCCACTGCCGCAATGGCCCTCCTGCTGATTGCAGTTGTCGGAGTATGGGTAGTCAGCCAGCACCCAGATTGGGCAATCCTTATCTTCGCGATGGGCGCAATGGTGATTGGTTATGTCATTCTTTCCCGGCGGTCATTGCGCTTCAATAGCCTCATCATCGCCAAGGAGTTCATCATCTGGGAAACGCAATGTTCGCCAACTTGGAAGCACCTTCGGCGGTCCTCTCAATTTGGCGGCCTTGATCTTCCGTTCAAATTGAAAGATCGCCCGCTCATCATTCCCATCGACGAAATAACGAACTGGAGCATTGAAGATGACGAGCAATTAGGTGGAAATGGAAAGCTGACAGCCAGAATAGTCTTGTGGCGCGGTGCCTTTGTAATTCCGACATTCTTTGTTTCGTCCCGAGATCGCGCAACCTCTTTGATAAAGGCGATCCGGATGGCAGTGGAGCGCATGAATTCAGGAGAGGTCGGCCATCAACCATGGCGGCAAGAGGCATAGTCGCTATATGGAGTTCATCACAGGCAAGTAAGGCGCTAATCTAGGGCCCTAGGTGACGGCGCGGGACGTTTGTCACTCGCAGAGAGTGTTGAACTTGAGGTCGCCATGTCTGATCCAAGGCCTCTGTCCTTCCATGTGCCGGCGCCGGCGGTGCGACCCGGTGGCACGCCGGATTTCAGCGACGTGCCGATATCCAAGGCCGGCGAAGTGCGGCGGCCGGAAGTGGATACCGCGCCAGAGGATATCCGTGACCTAGCCTATGCGATTATCCGCGTGCTCGACCGCCAGAGCGAGGCGGTGGGGCCGTGGGCTGGCTTGCTGAATGATGAAGAGCTGGTCGAGGGCTTGCGCCACATGATGACGCTGCGCGCGTTCGATGCGCGCATGCAAATGGCCCAACGGCAAGGTAAGACTTCGTTCTATATGCAGCACATGGGCGAGGAGGCGGTGAGCTGCGCCTTCCGCAAGGCTCTTGAGCCCGGCGACATGAACTTTCCGACTTACCGCCAGGCCGGGCTGCTGATTGCCGGCGGGTATCCGATGCTGGACATGATGTGCCAGATCTACTCCAACGAACTGGACCCGTTGAAGGGCCGGCAACTGCCGGTGATGTATTCGTCGCGTGAGCACGGCTTCTTCTCGATATCCGGTAACCTCGCTACGCAGTACATCCAGGCGGTTGGCTGGGCGATGGCGTCGGCGATGCGCGGCGACACCCGGATTGCCGCCGGCTGGATTGGCGATGGTTCGACTGCTGAATCGGATTTCCACGCGGCGCTCGTTTTCGCCTCTACGTACAAAGCGCCGGTCGTGCTCAATATCGTCAACAATCAATGGGCGATCTCGACCTTCCAAGGCATCGCTCGCGGCGGCTCGGGCACTTTTGCTGCGCGTGGCCTCGGGTTCGGGATTCCGGCGCTGCGCGTGGACGGCAATGACTACCTAGCTACTCATGCCGTGGCGAAATGGGCGGTCGAGCGAGCACGTCGCAACCTGGGGCCAACCCTGGTCGAGTATGTGACCTACCGCGTCGGCGCGCATTCCACATCGGACGATCCCTCAGCCTACAGGCCAAAGGCGGAATCAGACGCCTGGCCTCTGGGTGATCCCGTGCTTCGCCTGAAAAATCATTTGATCCATCGCGGCGTCTGGTCTGAAGAACGGCATAAGCAAGCCGAGGCCGAGATCATGGCTTCTGTCATTGCGGTCCAAAAGGAGGCCGAGAGCCACGGCACATTGCATTCGGGACCCCATCCGTCAGCACGCGACATGTTTGAAGGGGTCTATGAGGAGACGCCGCCTCATTTGCGTCGCCAGCGCCAGCAAGGTGGCATCTAGCCGATGCCGCGCAAGACCATGGTCGAGGCAATCCGTGACGCCATGGACGTCTCCATGCAGCGCGACGAGCGCGTCGTCGTGTTCGGCGAAGACGTCGGCTATTTCGGTGGCGTGTTCCGCTGTACACAGGGTCTGCAACAGAAGTTCGGTGCAAGCAGATGCTTTGATACGCCGATCAGCGAGCTCGGCATTGTCGGCACCGCGGTTGGGATGGCGGCCTACGGATTGCGACCGTGCGTGGAAATCCAGTTCGCCGACTACATGTATCCTGCCTACGATCAGATCGTCTCGGAGGCCGCACGTCTGCGCTACCGATCCAATGGCCAGTTCACAGCGCCGATGGTCGTACGCATGCCGACCGGCGGCGGCATCTTCGGGGGCCAGACCCATAGCCAGAGCCCGGAAGCTTTGTTCACCCATGTCGCTGGCCTCAAGACCGTCGTGCCCTCCAATCCCTACGATGCCAAGGGACTGCTGATTGCCGCGATCGAGGACAATGATCCGGTAATTTTTCTCGAGCCCAAGCGTCTCTACAACGGTCCGTTCGATGGTCACTATGACCGGCCGGTTACACCTTGGGCGAAGCATCCCCAGGGTGAGGTGCCGGATGGCCACTACACCGTACCGCTGGGAAAGGCCGCGATTCGTCGCGCCGGGTCTGCGGTAACAGTGCTCGCCTACGGCACCATGGTCTATGTCGCCGAGGCCGCTGCTGCCGAGACCAGCATCGACGCCGAAATCGTCGACCTGCGCACCCTGCTACCGTACGACCTCGAAACCATCACAGCCTCGGTCGAGAAGACCGGGCGTTGCGTCGTTGTCCATGAGGCGACGTTCACGTCGGGCTTCGGTGCAGAGTTGAGCGCGCTCGTGCAGGAGAACTGCTTCTATCATCTCGAGGCGCCGGTCGTTCGCGTCACCGGCTGGGATACCCCCTATCCACATGCCCAGGAATGGGACTATTTCCCGGGACCGGCGCGGATCGGCCGCGCACTCAAGGCCGTAATGGAGGCCTGAGATGGGAATCCGCATTATCAAGCTTCCGGATGTCGGCGAGGGCGTGGCCGAGGCCGAGGTGGTTGAGTGGCATGTCGAAGTCGGCCAGTCGGTGTTGGAAGACCAGCTCCTCGCCGCCGTCATGACCGACAAGGCGACCGTTGAGATCCCGTCACCCGTCGCCGGGACCGTCGTGGCATTGGGCGCCGAGGTAGGCGGCGTGCTGGCCGTCGGTGCCGAGCTGGTCCGTCTGGAGGTCGCGAGCGACGGGAATGAAGACGTGGTGGCGGCGCCCCGGGAAGCGGCGGCCTCGATCGAACGACCGGCCGCCCCCGCGATGGTAACGCCGCCTGAAGTCCCCACGCCGACTGCACTGCCCGTGCCGACCAGTCGCGAGCCGGCCAGTCGCGCGCCGATCGGCCCACCGCGGCCGCCGGGCGAAAAGCCACTCGCCTCGCCCGCGGTGCGGCGGCGCGCGCGCGACGCCGGTGTCGATCTGCGCCAGGTGCGCGGCACCGGCCCGGCAGGTCGGCTCGGCCATGACGACCTCGACGCCTTTCTGCGCGGAGCGCCGAAGTCCGCGAGATCTACCGGCCGGGCCGCCAATACCAGCGTCGAGATCGTCAAGATCATCGGGCTGCGTCGGCGTATCGCCCAGAAGATGGCGGAGTCCAAACGCCGGGTCGCTCATTTCTCCTATGTCGAGGAGATCGATGTCACCGTGCTGGAAGAGCTGCGCACGACCTTGAACGCCGAGAACCGCCCGGAACACCCCCGCCTTACGCTTATGCCGTTCCTGATGCAGGCGCTTGTGACGGCCGTTGCTGATTTTCCCGAGATGAACGCACTCTATGACGACGAGGCGGAGACACTCGAGCGGCATGGTGGCGTTCATATTGGCATCGCCACGCAGACGTCGGCCGGTCTCATGGTGCCCGTGGTTCGCCACTGCGAGGCGCGTAGCCTCTGGGATTGCGCCGCCGAAGTGCTGCGACTGGCCGAAGCCGCGCGCGCGGGCAGGGCGACGCGCGACGAACTCCTGGGCTCGACCATTACCATCACCAGCCTAGGCGCGCTCGGCGGCATCGTTACCACACCCGTGATCAATCGGCCGGAGGTCGCCATCATTGGGGTCAATAAGCAGGTTGTGCGTCCGGTCTGGCAGGGTGTGCAGTTCGTGCCGCGCACCATGATGAACCTGTCATCCTCTTTCGATCACCGCGTCATTGACGGCTACGTCGCGGCGCGCTTCATCCAGCGCATCAAGGCTCTGCTCGAGGCGCCGGCGACGATTTTCATGGAGGCCTGAGATGGCTGAGATTGCTGCCCAAGTTATGGTCGTGGGCGGTGGACCGGGCGGCTACGTCACAGCTATTCGGGCAGGCCAGCTGGGTCTCGATGTGGTCTTAATCGAGCATGGTGGGCCTGACGGCGGGTTGGGCGGCACATGCCTCAATGTCGGCTGTATTCCATCGAAGGCGATCATCCATGCCGCCGACGCCTATGATCGTGCGGTCGAACAATCGAAGTCTGCGCCGTTCGGCCTCAAGGTTGAGCGCCCGGTCATCGACTTCGCGCGCACCGTCGAATGGAAGGACGGTATCGTCGGCCGCCTGACGAGTGGCGTCGGCGCGCTCCTGAAGCGGCACCGGGTCAAGATCGTCCAGGGTCATGCCACGATGGTCGACGGCAAGACATGCCGGGTCGAGACCGATACGGGTCCGCAAACTATCCGGGCCGACAACGTCGTGTTGGCGACAGGATCTATGCCAACAGCCCTGCCGGCACTGCCGTTCGGCGGCCGCGTCATCTCCTCGACCGAGGCCCTGTCGCTTCAGGCGATTCCCGAGCGCCTGGCCGTGGTAGGAGCGGGCTATATCGGCCTCGAGCTTGGGACAGCGTTCGCCAAGCTCGGCGCCAAGGTCACGGTGATCGAGGCGGAGGACCGTATTCTGCCGGTCTACGATGCCGAACTTGCCCGTCCCGTCGCCCGCCGTCTGCAGGCGCTAGGTGTCGAGGTCCTGACGCAGACCCGGGTCGTCGGCCTGTCGGACTCAGGCGACGCGGTGCGAGTCGAGCGGCAAGGCGCGGCGGCGCGCAGCGTCGTGGCCGACCTGATCCTCGTTGCCGCGGGTCGGCGGGCCCGTGTCACGGGCTTCGGTCTCGAACGGCTCGACCTCACCATGAACGGCGCCTTCGTGGCGATCGATGAACGCTGCGCCACTTCCATGCGCAACGTCTGGGCGGTCGGTGACCTCACTGGCGAACCGATGCTGGCCCACCGCGCCATGGCGCAGGGTGTGGTGGTCGCCGAGTTGATCGCCGGTCATCGCCGTGTCTTCGACAGCGCAGTGATTCCCGCCGTGTGTTTCACCGACCCCGAGATCGTCACCGTCGGACTCTCGCCCGAAGAGGCGCGAAAGGCTGGCCACGAGGTGCATCTGGGCGTCTTCCCGCTGCAGGCCAACGGCCGGGCCCTGACGCTGGCCGCAGAGGACGGTTTTGTGCGTGTAGTCGCTCGGGCGGACAATCACCTGATTCTCGGCGTCGCCGCGGTCGGTGCCGGTGTGTCGGAACTCGCTGGTGCCTTCGCTCTCGCACTTGAGATGGGAGCAAGGCTGGAAGATGTCGGCGGTACTATCCACGCCCATCCGACATTGGGTGAGGCCTTCCACGAAGCAAGCCTGCGGGCGTTGGGTGAGGCACTCCACAGCTAGCCAATCATCAGCGTGGCGGTCACTCGTTATCTTCTGGAGCGCAATGCGCGTGCGCCACAGTTCCGGTACAGTCTCCAACGTCTCTAAAGGCGACACTTGCCGGTGCTGCTGAACTTGCTTCCCTTCAAGTGCGCAAGGCGTGCTCTTTAAACCAAGCCTTCATCTTCACGAACGACTTGAAGGTCTTGCGAAGCTCCGGCTGATCGATGTGGTGGACGTCGTAGTATTCAGTCGCCGCTAAGCTGGCATGGCCGACCGGAGCAGGGACGCCAGTATCGACGCGCACCTCTTTGCATCTGAACACCGCCATCTCCTCAGGCACGCGATTTCCTTTGGCATCGTAATAAGCCCATCCCGCCATTGCCTCCTCCTCGCGATATCGAGCTGTGTTCTACGCCTTAACTTGCTCACCAGCCCGTGGACGCCTCCGGCAAACAAGCTTGTTTTAGGCTAGTCTGGGGCCGACGCCTTCTTGCGTAGCGCTGGCTACGATTCACGTAGTGACTGGTGCCTTGCGTCAACCTATGAATGCTTAGATCATCAGCCGAGCGATCGTTGTTCCCGCGAGAATGCGTCTTCGATCATTCCGCCGGCAAGGTCATAGGTAAATGTCCTCAGCAGTGATTAGGCTTTATTGCCTATGACATCACACGCTGTGTCAGCGAGTGACCTGCGGAGTATCGCAAGGTTCGGTCCCCGGCCTTGCATCTGCTAGTCTTCTCCTTAGCCATGATCGACGCCTCAGGTCGGTTGCGGTCAGAGCCGGGTGGCGGGATCCCGCCTGCCGTTCGGCTCGCTCTTATGTGACAATCATTTTCGAGAGATGAGGAGATTTGTTAGCAAAAATGTCTGCCACTTCTAAGCAACAGAAAATGGGTCACTCTCGGACGCCTGGCAGTCATGATGTCCTTGTCTTTGACCGAGTGCCGACGGCGACAGTCGCCGCTGGGAAAGCGCGGTGATGGCGGCCTACACACGCTATTGGATATCGGATGGCTGGATATTCCACCCTGACCCAGCTAAGTCGGCAAAATACTGGATCAGCGGCAAATGGATTTGGGGGCCTGTGGGCACGGATGACGTGAACACAGGCTACTGGATCAGTGAGGGCTACATATGGGGTCCCGCTGGCACAACCACGGTCTACACTGGCTTTTACATCAGCGATGACCACATCTATGGGCCAGCGGACGAGCTGCCCTTCGTAATGACTTGACGAGCGTCTCTTAGTCTCCGTTGCCGTCAACCGTTCAACGGTGGAACGCTTGCGCGTGTAGGAATAGCCAAATTCGCCTCATGTCGACCACTGCGGTGTAGCATGCTGCCGTCGAGTGGCATCAGCGGATCGAATTCCTTGGGCTTTGGCTAAAAGGCGATGGCGGGTCGTGCCCTGCCAGGCATCGCCGAGTTCTCACGGCGCTAGCATGCCGAGATACTGGCGTACCTCCGGATCGGCGACAACATTGGCAAAATTGGCGAACTCCGTGGTGCGGCCATCGCTTACGAACACAAACCGTTCGCAAATCTCGCGAAGCAGCTCGAGATGCAGCGGCGCCGTGGGATGGAGGCAAATGAAGACCAGCCGCCGCTCGGCCCTAAGCCGGCGGAAGAAATCGAGCATGAAGCCGATATAGCCATCCTGGGTGTTGAACTGCGGCTCGTCGAAGAGATGCACGACGGGATAGGCACTGCCCGCCGGCTCCATCAGGAACGCAGGCTTGGTCCGCGAGAAGCGGCGCACCTGGTAGGACTGGTGGTAGTGGATGGCGAGCCGGTCGCGCTCGCTGTAGCGCACGCGCTGCATGTCGCGCCCGGCCACCATCACGCGACCCTCGGTCGGCACGTTGGAGCCGGCGATCATCTCGAACAGCGTCGTCTTGCCCGCACCGTTGGGCCCCATGATGCCGATGATGCCGGGTGCCTCAAAGCGGCAATCGACATCGAGCCGGAAGGCCGGCGTGCGGTCGAACAACCCGCGCCGGTAGATCTTGCTCACGCCGTCGAGCGCCAGTAGCGGGGCGTCGTTCATTGCGCGCCTCCCAGCAGGGTGCGCTTCAGCGTCGGATCGGCTGACAGGACCGAGGCCTCACCGGTCCAGGCGACCGTGCCATGCGATAGCACGACGACGCGATCGGCGACGGAAAGCGCCAGCTCGGCATTTTGCTCGACCACGATGGCGGCGATGCCCTCGCGCTTGAGGCGGCGCACCACCGACATCACGTCGTCGACGATCTTGGGCGCGAGGCCCTGGCTCGGCTCGTCGAACAGCACCAGGCCGGGCGAGCCCAGCAGGGCGCGGCCGATGGCCACCATCTGCATCTCGCCTCCGGAGAGGGTCTCGGCCTCGCGCGCCATCAGGTATTTCAGCGCCGAAAAAATGTCGGTGACTTCCGTCATCGTCCATGGCCGGTAGCGCGTGCGCTTGACGCCGAGCGCCAGGTTCTTGGCGACGCTGAGCGTCGGGCAGATGCGCCGGTCGTCGGGCACCCAGCCGATGCCGGCACGGGCGATCTCGTGCGTCTGCTTGGCCGCGAGCGGCTGGCCCTGGAAGGAGATATCGCCGCGCCGGGGCCGCGTCAGGCCCAGGATTGAGCGCAGCACCGTCGTCTTGCCCGCACCATTGGCGCCCAGGAGCGCCAGCACCTCGCCCTCGCCGATCGATAGCGAGACGTCGAACAAGGCCTGCGTCTCGCCGTAGAAGGTGTCGATGGCGCGGATTTCCAGCATCACGCCAGCCTTCCGAGATTGGAGTTCTTCACCCAAGGATTGGTGCGCAGCTCGGCCGGACTGCCGTGCGCGATCACCTGACCCCAGTGGATGACCGAGATGTCGTCGGCAAGCGAAAACAGGAATTCCATGTCATGCTCGATCACCACCATCGTGACCTGGCCTTTCAGCCGCCGCACCAGCTCGGCCAGCCGCGCCCGGCCGTCGCTGCCCAGGCCGGCGGTCGGCTCGTCGAGGAACAGCAGCTTCGGTCGGCAGGCGAGCGCCACGGCGATCTCCAGTGCGCGGCGCTCGCCATAGGGGAGCGCCTTGGCGCTGTCGTCGGTGCGGGCGCCGAGGCCCACCGTCTCCAATATCTCGCGCGCCTCGGCCACCAGTGCGGGATCGGCATAGGCATGGCCCAGCGCATCGCGGCCGCGCGCGCGGGTCGCGGGGAGCGCAATGGCCACGTTCTCGAAGGCCGTGAACTCGTCGAACAGGTTCATGAGCTGGAACGAGCGCGCGATGCCCAGCCGCGCGATGGCCTGCGGCGAGCGGCCGGTGATGTCGGCGCCGTCGAACAGCACGCGGCCGCGATCGGGCTTGTAGCGGCCGGTGAGCACGTTGAAGCAGGTCGTCTTGCCGGCGCCGTTGGGACCCATGATTCCCGATAGCCGGCCGGCCTCGAACGACAGCGAGATGTCTTCCAGCACGACGCGATCGCCGAAGCGCAGATGGAGTTCGTGGGCCTCGAACAGCGCCATGGCTACTTGGCCGTGGCCGGCGTTGCGCGGCGCAGGAACAGCCCGCCCAGCCCTTCGGGCTTGTACATGACCAGTGCCACGAACAGCAGGCCGAACCACAGCATCCAGCCGGTGGTGAAGGCGCCGATCACGTCGCGCGCCAGCAGGAACACCAGCGCGCCCAGGACGGGTCCCCAGAAGGTGACCAGCCCGCCGCCCACCAGGGTCATCATCACAACGTAGCCCGAATAGTGCAGGCTCATGACATCGGGGAAGGCCGAGGCCTGCGCCATCGCGAACAGGCCGCCGGCGAGCCCGGAAAGTCCGGCCGACAGCACCAGCACGGCCGCCTTGTAGCGCCACACCTCGTAGCCCACGAAACGCGCACGGGTCTCGTTCTGCTTGATCGCCTTCAGGACGCGGCCGAACGGCGAATGGACCAGCCGCCACAGCAGCAGCGTCACGGCCACGAACACCGCCAGCACGAAGTAGAAGAGCGAGACGTTGCCGGTGAGATCGATGGTAGTGACGCCGAGACGGATCGGCAGGCGGGCGATCTTGAGCAGGCCGTCCTCGCCGCCGGTGATGGCGTGCGACTTGATGGCGATGAACCAGAAGACCTGGCCGAAGGCGATGGTGAGCAGCGAGTAGTAGATGCCGCGACGGTGCGAGATGAAGGCCGCCACGATCGCCCCGCCCGCCGACGCGACCACGACGGCAGCGCCGAGGCAGAACCAGAGGTCGGCCACCAGGTTGAGCTGCGCCAGGCCGAAGCCGTAGGCGCCGAGGCCGAAGAAGGCGCCGTGGCCGAACGACGGCAGGCCGCTGTGTCCCAGCACGAGATTGTAGGCCATGGCGTAGGTCGCGAAGATCAGGATCTCGACCCCGAGATATTGATAGAGCCCGACGCGCTCGATCCACAGCGGCACGGTGGCGAGCACCAGCCAGATGGCGATCATGGCGGGCGTCAAGGTCGGAACGGGTTTGCCGGCCTGCATCACGCCTCCAGGACGCTCTTCTTGCCGAACAGGCCGCGCGAGCGGAACGTCACCACCAAGATGAGCAGCAGGTACATCGACAGCATCGACCATTCCGAGGCGTAGGCGCCGGAGAGGCCGACGACCATGCCGACCAGGATGCCGCCCAGTACGGCGCCCCAGAAGCTGCCGACGCCACCCAGCACGATGATGACGAAAGCAGGGATCACGGCATCGACACCCATGTGCGGGCGGATGCCCCAGACCGGGGCGAGGATGACGCCCGCCACTGCGGCCATCATCGTGCCCAGCACGAACACCCAGACGCGCAGCCGTTCGAGATCGTGGCCCAGCGCCTGCACGATCTCGCTGTCGTGGGCGCCCGCTTTCACCAGGGCGCCGAAGCGGGTGCGTTCGATCACCAGCCAGACGATGGCCATGGCGATGACGGCGAAGGCGGCCGCCCAGAAGCGATAGGTCGACCAGATCAGGTCGAGCATCAGGAAGCCGCCCGAGATGCCGCGCGGCACCGGCAGCGTGTAGTCGCGCGTGCCCCAGACCATGCGGATCAGTTCCTCGATCACCATGGCGACGCCGAAGGTGAGCAGCAGACCGTAGAGCGGATCGCGCCCGTAGGTTCGCCGCATCAGCCGTTCGAGGATCACGCCGAACGGCGCCACCAGCACGGGCGCAAGCAGCATCGCCGCGGTGAACCGCCAGCCCAGCGGCACCGCCGCCCAGGCATGGAGCAGGTCGGGCGGCAGCGGCAGGCGGGGCGTGGCGATCGCGTAGGCGAAGTAGGCGCCCAACGCGAACAACGAGCCGTGCGCGAGGTTGATCTGCTCCATCAATCCCAGGATCAGCATGAAGCCCAGGGCGATCAGGGCGAACAGCAGCCCGAGGGCGAAGCCATTCACCAGATGGGGCAGCAGGCCCACGACCGATACTCTACGCTTGGCCGGTGCTTACTGTTCGTAGGTCGGCACGTCGGCGAAGGGCTTCAGCTTGCAGGTGGTGAGCGAGGCGGTGTCGAGCGCCGCTTCCGGCGTCGTCCAGCTCAGGATCTCGAACAGGTCGGTGTTGTCCACGGGCTTGGGATTGCGCTTGGCCAGGTAGATCGTCTGTTGGATCTGGTGCGTGACCGGATCGATGTAGGCGTCGTAGTTCTGCATGCGGTCGACCGCCCCCATCTTGCGGCCTTCCAGCGCCTTGATGAGGGCGATGTTGTTGGTCGAGCCAGTCTGCTCGATGACCCGCAACAGCTCGCGCGTCGCCATGTAGCCGTTGTAGGAGACGTTGCCCGGCACCGGGATCGGCGACTGCGGGTAGGTCGTCTGCCAGCGCTTCACGAACTCCGGCACGCCGGGCAGCGCCAGCTTGTGATACCAGTTGGTGCCGAACACGCCGAACAGCGTCTCGGGCACGCCCCAGATGTCGGGCCAATCTTGCTGGTTGTTGATCCAGGCGGCCTTGTCCTCGAGCTTGAGCTCGGCAATCTGCTGGCGCAGCGCCTTGATGTCGTCGCCGCCGATCGCCATGGCGATGACGTCGGGCTTGATCTGCTGGACTTTCAGCAGATAGGCGGTGAAGTCACGGGTGTTCTGCGGCACTAGGAGATTGTCGACGATCTGCCCGCCGGCCTTCTCGACCTCGATCTTGGTGGCGGCCGATGTGGTGTGGCCCCAGACATAATCGTTGGTCAGCAGCAGCCACTTCTTGCCGATCTTCTGCACGGCATTGGCGACGGCGGCCTTGGAGAAGTTGGTGCCGTTGCCGTCCCACACGAACTTCACGCGGCTGCAGTTCTCTCCGGCCTCGCTGGGCGCCGAGGAGTTGGTGTTCATGTAGATCGTGCCGTACTTGTTGGCGACCTGGGTGATGGCGTTGGCGACGCCCGAATGCAGCGCGCCGATCAGGAAGCCGCACTGCTCCTGGGCGATGAAACGCTCGGCCACGCGCGTGCCGGTCGCCGGATTTGTCTCGGTGTCGGCGGTGATCCACTCGACCTTGCGGCCGAGCACGCCGCCCTTGGCGTTGAATTCGTCGATGGCGAGCCGCATGCCGCGCAGGTCGTCCTGGCCGCTGTTACCGTACTGGCCGCTGGCATCGCAGGTGAGCCCGAGCTTGATCGGCTTCTTGCCCTGCGCCCAGACGCGGTTGTGCTTCCATGGTCCGAAGAAACTCGCGGTGCCGGCGAGGGCGGCGGTCATCAGGCTGGCCTTGAGTGCGCCCCGGCGCGTGATGCGGGAGTTCGTCATTGGATGCTCCTCCAGATCTGCAGATCGACAATTTTCATTGCTCTTGAAGCGTAGAATGGACATTCTATGGATCGATGTAAAGTGGAATGGACGATTCATTCGATGGCGAAGCCCCGCAAAGCTAACGGCAGCAATCCCGCCGATGCCTACGAGAAGTTGCGGGCCGACATTGCCGCCCGCCATGCGGACCTGTCCGACCGTCTGCAGCACATCGCCGAGTTCGCGCTGGAGAACCCGACCGAGATGGCACTGGGGACGGTGGCCGAGGTCGCAAAGCGCGCCGCCGTGCAGCCGTCGGCCATCGTCCGCTTTGCCAGTGCGCTGGGCTACAGCGGCTTCACCGAGATGCAGCAGGTCTTCCGCCTGCGTCTGGTGGCTAGCCTCGCGCCTTCATACAAGGACCGCATCGGCCGGCTGAAGCGCGACGGTCCGTGGCGCGGCAGCAACGAGCCGCAAGCGGTGCTGGGCCGCTTCGTGAGCGAGGGCATCGCTTCGCTCGAGACCTTGAACAGCGTCGCGCGCGAGCAGGATTTGCGCCGAGCCATCGATCTGCTGGGCTCGGCCGACACAATCTATCTACTGGGGCTCGGCGGCTCCTATCCCGTTGCCGCGCACCTCGCCTATGTGTTGCGCAAGCTCGGCCGTCGTACCGTGCTGCTCGATGCACTGGGTGGCGGCCTGCGGGAGCAGGCGGTAGCAGCTACGCGCGCCGACGCCGTGCTTGCCGTCAGCTTCAAGCAGTACAATGCCGACACGGTGCGGCTGTTCGCTGAGCTCGTCGCCCGGGGCGTGCGGGCAGTGTCGATCACCGACAACCTGTTGAGCCCGATCGCGCGCGGTGCCGACGTGGTGTTCGAGCTGCACGACATGGCTGAACCTGCCTTGCGTACCTTGGTGGCCCCGATGTCGCTGGCGCAAACGCTGGCGGTGGGATTGGGCCTTGCGCAAGACTGAGGAGCAAGCGCTATGGACATATTTCACGGCAAGCAACGAGAGACTGAAGCCCTCATTCAAAACTTGCGAATCAATCTCGCACATCATCGACGCAGGCTGGGCTGGAGTCAGGCAACACTTGCCGAGCAGGCTGGTCTCAGTCCTCAAGTCATCTCAAGATTGGAAACCGGCAAGTATCCCGCAAAGAAGAAAGGACCGCTGGTTACGGTCAAAAGCTTGGCGCGGGTTCTTTCGGTAACCATCGAGGAACTCGTGGGACCTCATGACAAGCATCCGGTGGCCCCACAGAATCAAATTGAAGGCTCTGGTGCTGTTACCTCTGTGATAGCCCATCGCACAAGCACGTAAGCCGTCCAACTAGGCTTATGGAAAGACGGTCGATCCGTCTAAAGGCATCATTCCTGGGATGCCTCATGGCGCTCGGCCTGCTTTATCGAGGTGCGCTCACTGGACCAGCGGCACAATCTGGAAAGATTTGACCTTCGGCCCAAGTGATCACGTCATGACATTGAAGCAGCAGCCAACGATGTGCTGGCTCCATAACGAATTGTAATTGGCCAAGGTAGTGGTGCTCCGGTATGCCGGTCACACCGGCACTGAGCATTACAACTCGAGAAGCGCCATTTGCTGGTATGCCGGCGTTCAGTGGGGTCACGTCTCCCCTTAAGAATGAGCTTGCCGACGTACAGTTGGCCCGCGAGCGATTAGCAATTCAGCTGGCAGCGCTGAGTGACGATTTCAGACGAAAGAACGAACAATGCTCCGTCGGCCCTGCACGATCGTCACCGGCGTTGCCGGCCGATCGTTTGGCGAGCAAGGATCTTAGTGTTCTGCGGGGGGGCTGGCACCTTGGCTGAGAGGCGTCAGCAGTCCGAAATCGCGACTGAGGCCAAGTAGGCCTGCAGCGCAGGTGCCGAAATCAATGGTGCAGATCGCCGCGGCGATCGCAATAGACACCAAAAGCGCGCCGCTTCAGTAAACTGCCCCGCGGTGAGTCGCGCGCCGTAGAGCGCTACGCCGATGCGCAGCAACATGCTGGCTGCAAAGCCGAGCCCCGGCATGACAGCGGGCCTGGCTGAAAGGGGATGTAACGCCATGCCAATTGCAAGCGCGACCAGCGGGGCGGCACCCACATGCTACCGGTGTGGAGCAACCCCCGCGCGTCGCAGAAGGAGGCCAGGACGGCCACGACGGCGCAAAGTAGTGCGCCGGGTGCGACCTTACACAGATTGTCAGGCATACAAACGCGAACGAGCCCGTGGACGAAGGTACTGCTACTCATGGACGATGGCGGACCCCAATGCCGCCTCACGACTCCGATCCGCAAGCGATCGCACCGGACGCGGCGAGCGTGTCGATGGTTTTGTCGCTATAGCCCGCGAGCGTTCTTAAGACTTCGCGGGTGTCCTGGCCGATGCGCCGGCCGCTCCAGCGGATCGCGCCAGGGCTGGCTGAAAGTTTAGGGACGACGTTCGCAAGCTTTACGTTGCCGATATCCTGCTCGGCGATCTCCTTGATCATATCGCGAGCCTTGAAGTGGGCGTCTCGAAAGATATCCGCGATGGTATAAACTCGCGCAGCAGGTACTTCGGCTTGGTCAATTAGGACGCGTTCGATCTCCTCGACTGTGCGGTTTCCCGTCCAGGCACCGATAATCGTATCCAACGCCTCGCTGTTCTCGCCGCGCGACACGGGCGTCCCAAACCGCTCATCGTCGACCAGTTCGCTACGGCCTATGGCATCCGCGAGGCGCCGGAACAGGCTCTGGCTTGCTGCGGCAATGTGGACGTAACCGCCGTCGCCGGCCTTGTAGAGAGTGTTAGGTGCGTGGCCGGGCAGGGCGGGGCCGGCTCGATTGGGAATGTCACCAAGCTTGTCGAAGGCGGGAACGAAAGGCTCCATGAAACTGAAAGCCGATTCGAACAAGGTGGCGTCGATCAACTGGCCTTTTCCCGTCGACTTTCTCTCGAGAACACCCATTACGACACCGAAGGCGGCGTAGAGGCCCGTGATGTAGTCGGTTAGCGACACGGCAACCCGCGCGGGTGGCCGGTCGGGATCCCCCGTCAGATGACGCAGTCCGCTCACGGCTTCGCCGATGATGCCGAACCCCGGACGGTGGCTGTAGGGACCATCCTGTCCGAACCCGGAGATGCGCGCCATGATGAGATCCGGCCGCACCTGGCGTAGATGCTCGTAGCCGATGCCCCATTTCTCCAGGCCACCCGGCCGGAAGTTTTCAACGACGATGTCGCAGGACGTGGCGAGCTTGCGGATGACTTCCTGGCTTTCGGGTCGTCTGAGATCCAGGGCGATGAGGCGCTTGTTGCGAAGGATGCTGGCTGCGTAGAGCGAGACTCCTTCGTAGCGCTTCCCCATTGCTCTGACGGGGTCGCCGGCAATGTCCTCCACCTTGATGACCTCGGCGCCGAAGTCGGCAAGGAGTCTGCCGCAAAAGGGACCTGCAATCGTTGAGCCGAGCTCAAGCACGCGGCACCCGCGCAAAGGTCCCTGCGCCTCGCTCACCGTTTTGCCTTCCATAAATCCCACCCTCGACGTGACTCTTTACTGGAATGCCACTTTACCGATTGTTGACAATATGACAATAGAGGCATTAATCTTTGCGCGTAGCAGCGAACGTTCGCGCAAGACGAGTGAACGGATTTGCGCCAGATGCAGTGAGGGGAAATTGTCCGAGCAACCAGTCAAGAGCGAGATCACCGGGACCGTTTGGAAAATCCTGGCGAAAATCGGCGATAAGGTCGTGGAGGAGGATCAGATCATGATCCTGGAATCAATGAAGATGGAAATCCCGGTACTGGCACCCGATGCCGGGACAATCGGGAAGATTTTGGTCCAGGAAGGCGAGGCCGTGAGCGAAGGCCAAGTCGTTGCTATCCTGACCTGACGCCGGCGGACGGGCAGGACGTCAACGCGATCGGGGCCTGCCCGGCTTCGGCTTTTCCTGGCGTTGCTCTATCAGTAGCTTGACTGCAGCGTCGCGCGATTCGTGGATCAGGTGCTCGACAGTCTCCTGAGCAACTTGCGAAGCCCTTTTCTGAAGGGCTTTAACCAGCTTGCCGTGGTATTTCGCCGAGTACACTCGCCTGTCTTGCGCGGAGAGACCTAGGCGCGAATAGCGCAGGGTCTGATGCGCCAGCGAGTAGATCATATCCATTAGCCGCTTGTTGCCGCACCCGGCGGCCATAGCCAGGTTGAAGTAGTAGCTCTCTTTCACGTACTGATTTGGATCAGAACCGGAACGGGCGAGTTCGCCCATCATCTCCGCGCGCTGCTTGAGCTCGGCGATCAGGCCGGCGTCGGGTTTCTCGGCAATCAGGCGCACGGCGAGGCGAACCAGGCTGGCGCGAATGGCGAAGATGTCGTTCACCTCGTCAATGCTGAGGTAGGTGACCTGCGCCCCTCGCCGCGGCAGGATCTGGACCATCCCGTCACGTTCGAGAATTCGCAGCGCCTCGCGGACCGGGCCCCGGCTGACTTCGAACTTGCCGGCGATCCCTTGCTCCTGGATGCGCTGCCCAGGTTCGAGATCACCCGTAATAATGGCATTGCCGATCGCTTCGGCTATCTGTTCGGGCAGGGACAGCATCTGCGCAGATCGGTTGGGAGACCACCCGAACTTAGTGTCAGGCTGGCGATCCCCGAGAGCCAGCCTGAGCGACGAACCAGATTGTTTCTTCAAGCTTGGGACGCCCCGCGTTGCGTAAAGTCTGTCATGTAAGTGCGGCTGGGAGGGTCTTTACACGTTCGGTCAACAATATTCAAATCGACTTCGGTGGTCGGCGACTTGGGGTTGATTATAGCGTCGTCGGCCATCCGGCCATTGCATGGCGGCCTATGCCGCGCGTCGGCCGGCGACGATGGACCTCAAGTAGACGCTTCAGGTACTGCCGCGTCTCCCGTGGATCGATCACAGCCTGCGCCGCGAAGATGCTGGCAAGGTCGTAGGCGGAGCTGTCGCGCTCGAATCCGCGCCGCAGCTCGTCGAAGCGTTCCGGCTGCTGGTCGCGCTGCACGCCGTGCACCACGTTCACGGCGACCGTCGGGTCCATGAACCCGACGTCGGCCGTGAACCACGCACCCATCTCGTCCGAGTTCCGGGTGCCGCCCATGTTCAAGTAGGCTTGGCCGTAGCTCTTGCGCAGCACGATCGAGATTTTCGGCACGCTGCACATCTGCAAGGCGCTCATGAAGTTCATGATCTTTCCCGGCGCCCGGCGCCGCTCGCCCTCCACGCCGACCAGGAAGCCGGGCGTATCCACCAGGAAGATCAGGGGGATGTTGAACGAGTCGCAAAGCACCAGGAAGCTCGCGATCTTGTCGCATGAATCCGGGTCGAGTGCGCCGGCCTTGAACATCGGATTGCTGGCGACGAAGCCCACGACCTTGCCATCGATCCGGGCAAGCGCTGTCACCGCCGTCTTGGCGAACCGCTCCTTGAGCTGCAGCACGCTGCCCTTGTCGGCGATCGCAGCGATCACCTTGCGCATGTCGTAGACCTTGCTGCGGTCCTCCGGCACGAGGTCGAGCACCGAAGCCGCCGCGTCGTCTGAGCCCGCCGGGACGTCGGCCGTCGGCGGCAGCTCGTTGTGATGGCTGGGCATGTACGACAGGAATGTCTTGATGAGGTCGAGCGCCTCCTCGTCGGTGTCGACGGCGAAGTCGACCTTGCCGGTTGTCTCGGTCTGCATGCGCCAGCCGCCGAGTTCCCCCGGCTCGATCACCTGGTTGATCGCGATCGAGGTGACCTTGGGGCTCGAGATCGCCAGAATGCCGCTCTTCTTCATGACGACGAAGTCGGACAGCATGGTGAACCAGCAGGCTGTGCCGAAGGCCGGCCCGAGCACGGCCGCGACATAGGGGATCTCGCGCAGGCGCACGAACTGCTGCGGATCCTGGCCGACCGTTCCCGTGCCGATTGCCCCCATCGTGTCGGGAATGCGCGCACCGGTGCTTTCGTTCAGCAGAACCAGCGGCATGCCGTTGGCGACCGCCGTGCGGCGCATGTGGCCCATCTTGCGAACGTTGATGGGGCTGCTGGAAGCGCCCTTGACGGTCAGGTCATGCGAGACGACGGCAACCTCGCGGCCGGTGATGCGGCCGTAGCCGCACACCTTGCCGTCGGCCGGGGTGTCTTCGCGCGCGTCAGGGCGGTCCGAGGTGGCGAACATGCCGGATTCGAGGAAGCTGCCGGGGTCGCACAGGTAATCGATCCGCTGGCGGGCATTCTGTATCCCCTGGCTGGCGAGCTTGGCGAGCTTCTCGGGACCGCCCATCCCCAGCACCTTGCCGCGCCGCTGCTGATACTCGTTGATCTTCTGCTCGAAGCTCATCGTTCGTCCAATCCTATACTGTGAGTGCGGCGCGCATCTGTGTGAGGCGGCACCATAGAGTGAACGTCACGATTGTACTATTGTCAACAATAGTTGACTTGGCATCATGGTACGCCGAAAGTACGGCCTCGCGCGGACCCGTCGGGGAGTCCGCCAGATGCGCAAGTGAGAACTAGGGCATGAGCTGGAAGCCGGAAGTTGATGAGATCAAGCGCCGCAAGCAGTTCGCCTTCGAACTCGGCGGTGCGGAAGCAGTGCGCAAGCAGCACGAAGCGGGGCGTCTGACGGCGCGCGAGCGGATCGATCGGCTGGTTGATTGCGGAACGTGGAACGAGTTCGGGGTCCTTGCCGGCAAGGCCGAATACGACGCGGACGGCAATCTCCTGAGCGTCCGACCGTCCAACGCCATCGTCGGCACCGGCCGCGTCGGCGGCCGGAGGGTTTCTATCGAGGCCGACGACTATACGATCCGCGGCGGCTCGTCCGAGGCGACGGTGTCCGAGAAATGGATCTATGCCGAGAACTACGCGCTCGAGATGCGCATGCCGCTGGTCCGGCTGGTCGAGAGCGCTGGCGGCAGTGTTCGGCTGGTCGAGCAGCAGGGATCGACCAAGATCCCAGGATATCCGACATGGCCGATGACGGTACTCCTGGGTTATGTGCCGGTCGTCGGCTTGGCGCTGGGGCCTTGCGCCGGCCTTGGCGCGCTAAAGGCGGCCTGCGCGCACTTCTCCATCATGGTCAAAGGCACCAGCCAGGTGTTCGCCGGCGGGCCGCCGGTCGTACAGCGTGGCGTCGGCAGCGTTGTCGACAAGGAGGAGTTGGGTGGCTCGCAGATGCACACCCGACAAAGCGGTGTCATCGACAACGAGGTCGAGAGCGAGGAGGAGGGGCTCGCACTGGCGCAGAAGTTCCTTTCCTACCTGCCCAGCAATGTCTTCGAGTTGCCGCCGTGTATCGACTCCGACGATCCGGGCGATCGGCGCGAGGAGGAGCTTCTCACGATCATCCCGCGCGAGCGCCGGCGCGTCTACAAGGTGCGGAAGATCCTCGAGATGGTCTTCGACAAGGGTTCGATCCTCGAGATCGCCCCGAATTACGGTACATCTGTCGTGGTCTGCCTTGGCCGCCTGCGCGGTCACCCGGTCGGCATCATCGCCAACGATCCCTATCGATTCGGCGGAGGCCTCAATCGGCCGGCCGCCGAGAAGCTCGAGAGCTTCATCGATCTCTGCGATACGTTCCACCTCCCCATCGTGAATATGGTCGATCAGCCGGGCACGATCGTCGGTGTCGACGGAGAGCGCATGGGCAACGTCCGGGGCTCGGTAAGGGTGGTTTCGGCGATCGAGCAGACGCGCGTGCCCTGGTGCGCTATTGTCATTCGCCGCCTCTTCGGCCTCGCCGGAAGCGGTTACGCCCGGCTCCAGGGCATCAACCTGCACTATGCCTGGCCATCGGCCCGATGGGGGTCGATCCCCTTCGAGGGTGGCATCGCAGCCGCCTACCGCCGCGAACTCGAGGAATTGCCGGAGGATCAACGCGAGGCACGCCTGCAGCAGCTCGAGATCAAGTACGAGAGGCTGGCCTCACCCTTCCTGACGGCGGAGCGTTTTCGGGTGCCCGACGTGATTGACCCGCGCGACACCCGTCCAATCCTGTGTAATTGGATCGAGGACGCCTACCGCACGCTGCCCGAGCAGCTCGGCACCAAGGGTCGAACAATGCGCAAATAGCCGGGCACGAACGAGCCAAGCACAGCCGGGTCGTCGCCGTCAGTCGGCGGCGGCCGGCGGCTCGGCGCAAACGATCGCCTTTTCGCCGTGCAAGCGGGCAATGGTCGCCCGGTCGACGCCGAGTTCCCGACGCAGCACGGCCTCGGTGTGCTCGCCGATGCGGCCGCCCGCCCAGCGGATGGTTCCAGGGCTTTCAGACAGCTTCGGAGCAATGCCCGCCATCATGACTGAACCGAGCGTTGGATGCGGTATCGACGGCAGCATGTCGCGCGCTCGGTAGTGCTCGTCGGCGAAGATGTCTTCCATGGTGAAGACGCGTGAGGCAGGGACGCCGTTGGCGATCAACCTCTCCTCGACATCGGCCGCCGTGTGCCGGCCCGTCCACGCCGCGATCTCGCGGTCGAGTTCATCCTTGTTGGCGCCGCGATCGGCCGCCGTCTGGTAGTGCAGCGATATCGCCAGCTCCGGGCGGCCGATCGCTTCCATCAGTCTGTTGAATACGGCATCGCCGTTGGCGGCGATGTGCACGTAGCCGCCGCTCGCGGTGCCATAGAGATTGTTCGGGGCGGAATCCGAGAGGCCAGAGCCGGCTCGCATCGGCATCAGCCCGGCCTTCTCGTAGGCCGGAACGTAGGGCTCCATCAGCGAGAACGAGCATTCGTACAGGGCGGCATCGACGACCTGGCCGCGGCCGGTCGCATCGCGCCGGCGCAGTGCCATCATTGCGGCGAAGGCGGCGTAGACGGCGGTGAGCTGGTCGGTCATCGCCACGCCGACCCGCGACGGCGGCCGGTCGGGGTCGCCCGTCATATGCCGCACGCCGGCCATCGCCTCCGCGACGACGCCGTAACCCGCGCGGCCCCGGTAGGGACCCGACTGGCCGAAGCCGCTGATGCGGACCAGTACCAGACCAGGATTCGCTTTCGAGAGCTCCTCGTATCCCAGGCCGAGCCGCTCGAGCGTGCCGGGGCGGAAATTCTCCACGACGATATCGGCGCGCTCCGCTAGGCGCCGCGCCAGCGCGAGCGCTTCTGGCCGTTTGAAATCGAGCGCAACGAGCTGCTTGTTGCGCAGGATGCTGGTGCCATAGAGACCGACGCCGTCTTCGCGAGGGCCGATCCAGCGAAGCACGTCCCCGTCAGGCGGCTCCACCTTGATGACCTCGGCGCCGAAATCGGCGAACAGCCGGCAACAGAACGGGGCCGCGACGGTCGATCCGAGTTCGACGACTTTGATCCCCGCCAGAGGGCCGGCCTTGGTCTTGGTCTCGTCGCGGGTCATCTGGGTCTCCCTTGATTAGTCGTCGCCGCCAGTTTCGAAAATCATCGATCTTCCTTCGTTGATGTCAATAAGATTGTTGACAATGAGACGATAAGAGTCTGTTCTAGCGGCAAGGGAAATCGGGAGGCCGTTTCAATGTTCAACAAGGTTGTTGTGGCCAACCGCGGCGCCGTGGCGGCGCGTGTGCTGCGCGCGCTCAATCGGTTGGGTATCCGTTCCGTCGCCGTCTACTCGGAGGCCGACAGGAACGCGCCGTATCTGGCGCTCGCCGGCGAAACTCATTGTATCGGCCCGGCCGAGCCCAAGGCGAGCTATCTTAACCAGCAGGCCATCCTCGACGTCGTGCGGCGGGCTGGTGCCGATGCCCTGCACCCGGGCTACGGCTTCCTGTCAGAGAACCACCACTTCGCGCGGGAGGTCCAGGCGGCCGGGGCGACGTTCATCGGCCCGAGCCCGCGCTGGCTCGAGGCGATGGGACACAAGACACGCGCGCGCGACCTGATGGTCGAGCACGGGATGCCGATGTGCTCCAGCACGCCCGTGCTCACCGGCACGAGCGAGCAGGTGGTTGCCCAGGCGGAGGCCATCGGATTTCCCGTCCTCGTTAAGCCCGCCAACGGCGGTGGGGGGATCGGCATGCTGCCGGCGTACAGCTCGGCCGAGCTCACGACGGCGCTCGAACGGGCGCGTTCGCTGGCTGCCAGGAGCTTCGGTGACAGCGAGGTCTATCTCGAGCGGTTGCTGCAAAAGCCGCGGCATATCGAGTTTCAGGTGTTGGCCGACCGGCACGGCGCGGTGCGGCACATCTTCGAGCGCGATTGTTCCGTCCAGCGCCGGCATCAAAAGGTCATCGAGGAGGCTGGTGCACCGGCGCTGGCGCGCAGCGAGGTCGATGCGACCGCGGTGCGCATCGAGAAGATCCTTGCCTCGATCGGCTACGACAACATCGGCACGGTCGAGATGCTGTACGATAGCGATGTCGGGTTCAGCTTTCTCGAGATGAATACGAGGCTGCAGGTGGAGCACGCCGTCACCGAGGAGGTGACGGGCCTCGATCTCGTGGCCTCACAGGTGCGCTTGGCGGCGGGCAGCCGCCTTGGCGATGTCATCCCGGACTCGCTCGTCCTCGACGGCCATGCCGTCGAGGCGCGTGTCTACGCCGAGGACCCCAGGCGCTTCCTGCCGTCGCCTGGTCCGCTGAAGGTCTTCAGGCCGCCAGCGGGTGAAGGAATCCGTGTCGAGACGGGCTATGCCGAAGGCGGAGCAGTCACGCCCTTTTACGATCCGATGATAGCGAAGGTGATTGCCCACGGACCAACGCGTGATGTCGCGCTCGACCGCCTCGCTGGCGCACTGGGAGATTTTGCGGTGGAAGGCGTGAAAACGAATATTCCGTTTGTACTCGCGGTGCTGTCGGACGAAGCGTTTCGCGCAGGCCGCGTGCACACGTCTCTGGCGGCGGACGTTCTGGCGCGAACTGACAAGCGCGCGGCGGCGTGATGTACGAGCCGCTGGTGCGCAGGATGGAATTGCAAGCCATCACACGAAAGGTCGTGAAGATTTGGCTCGCTTCGAGCCGGGCGATGCTGTCCGAATCGACACCCTGCAAGTTGCTTCACCGGGCGTGAGGTTACCTTGACAGCGTTGCGAAGGGGGCCTTAGCTTGTATTTGTGTATGATTGTCAACATTAAG
This sequence comes from Reyranella massiliensis 521, assembly GCA_945862125.1. GTDB lineage: Bacteria > Pseudomonadota > Alphaproteobacteria > Reyranellales > Reyranellaceae > Reyranella > Reyranella massiliensis_A. The sequence goes on along the minus strand of CAMAYC010000003.1, from coordinate 31,072 downwards.
AACAGTAGGACCTGGGAGCGGAGCGCACAATGAGGCTCGACGCAGGCGCAATGCCGCCGAACATCGCCGTCCCGGCCGGAGCGACCAGGGCTCCGCCGACGCAGACGTGCATCCGAGTGGAAGGTCTTTCACATCGATTCGCGGGCGGGCTGCTGGCAGTGGACAATGCGGAGTTCACCGTGACGGCCGGTGAATTCGTGGTCATCGTCGGGCCGAGCGGTTGCGGCAAGACCACCATTCTCAACATCATCGCCGGCCTTGAAGCCCAGCAGAGCGGGGCGGTATCCGTCGCGGGCAAGACGCCGAAGGCCGGACGCATCGATATTGCCTACATGTTCGCGCAGGACGCGCTGCTGCCGTGGCGAACGGTGATGGGCAACGTGTTGTTCGGCGTCGAGGTGCGCTCTCCGGGGGGGCAGATTTCACCCGCCGTCCGCGAGGAAGCGCGCGAGCTGATTGCGATGGTCGGGCTGAGCGGCTTCGAGGATGCCTACCCTCGCCAGCTTTCGCACGGAATGCGGCAGCGGACGGCGTTGGCGCGCACCTTCCTGATGCCGAGTCCCGTCCTGCTGATGGACGAGCCGTTCGGTGCGCTGGATGCGCATACCAAGCTTACGCTCGAGCAGGGATTGCTACGGCTGTGGGAGCGCGACAAGCGCACGGTGCTGTTCATCACCCATGATCTCGCCGAGGCCATCGCGCTTGCAGACAAGATCCTTGTCTGCACGGCGCGCCCGGGCTCGATCAAGTGCGAGATCCCGATCGACATGGAGCGTCCGCGCAACATTGGCGCTCTCCAGAATGATGCCCGATACCACGACTACCATCGGCGCATCTGGACCGAACTCGCTGCCGAGATGATCGTATGAGCACCGTGGAGACCAATTCCACCCGGGCTTCGCGTCCGCAGTTTTCCCAGAACGCTCGCGGCGAGCAGGTACGGGCGCGCCGGATGGGGGCGTTCCTGAGCGCTTGCTATCTCAACCTCAACCGGCTCCTCATCCTGGGCGGCTTCTCAGCCGCCTGGTGGGCGGCGGTGGAATTCGGATGGCTCGACCGCTTCTTCTTCAGCAGTCCCGTCGACATCGTCCGTTTCCTCGGTCAGCAGTATGTCGAGGAGATTCTGCCTAATTCGGTGGAGACGATGCTGGCGATGCTGATCGCTTTCGCCCTGTCTGGCGTGGCAGGCGTGGCAGCAGGACTGGTGCTGTTCGAGCTTCCTCGCGTGAAACGCACGATCGATCCGTTCCTGACGGCACTCAACAGCATGCCGCGTATCGCGTTGGCGCCGATCTTCATCCTGTGGTTCGGCATCGGCATCGCCTCCAAGGTGGCGCTGGCCTTCAGCCTCGGCTTCTTCATCGTTCTGCTCAGCACCTACGGCGGCATTCGCAACGTCGATCCGACGCTCATCAGGCTCAGCCGCTCGCTCGGCTGCACGCCGCGTCAGCAGTTCATGAAGATCATGCTGCCCTGGGCGATTCCCAGCGTCTTCGCCGGCCTCAAGCTCGCACTGATCTATTCGTTCCTCGGCGTGGTGACCAGCGAGATGCTGGCCTCCAAGGCCGGGCTCGGACAGCTCATCATGTACTACTCCGGCATCCTCAGGATGGACGCCGTACTCGGCATCCTCCTGGTCATGGCCGTCTACGCCGTCCTGTTGACTTTTATCGCGGACTGGATCGAAGCGGCGCTGCTCGGCGGATGGGCAGAGACCGGCAACAAGACTCTGTGACGGGACGACCGCTGCAGGCCGTCCAGGGATCAAGCAAGGAAAGGGAAACCAATGACAGTGCTCAAGAAACTGCGCCGCCGCGGCGCCCTTATCGCCGTAACCTGCCTGACCGCGGGTGGTGCCATCGCCCAGGACAAGGCGGGCGATGTGAACATCGGCGTCTATCCAGGCCAGACGTTCAATATGAACGTTTATGTCGCCGACGCGAAGGGCTTCTACAAGGAGGCCGGCCTCAATCCGACATTTATTACGGTCGGGACAGGGCCTCTGATGAACTCGATGCTCGGCAGCGGCTCGATCGACTTCGCTTTCCAGCCGCCAAACAACGTCGGCGTGGCCAAGGAGCAGGGGCTCGACCAGGTGATCGTGGCAGGCAACATTGGCATGCCCTACGTGGTGGTCGGCAAGAAGGGCCTCAAGTTGCCCAACAAAGGCAAGTATCCTGAAGTGTTCCGCGACCTCAAGGGCATGGTCTGGGGAATCACCGGGCGCGGTGCGGACAGCGAGATGTTCATGCGCGCCATGGCGAACGACGCCAAGATCGATCCCGATAAGGATGTGACCTGGCTGGCCGTCGGCTTGTCGCCCACGGCGATCCCGGCCCTGAAAGCAGGTCGTGTCGATACGTTCATCACCCTGTCGCCCGGGCCGACTGTCGTACAAGCGCTCGGCCTCGGCGAAGTGCTGCTGGACTTGCGCAAGGGCGAGGGCCCCGCGAACTTTAAGGGCGTGACCTATCAGGGCGTTACGACACTTCGCAAGACGGCAACGTCAAGGCCCAAGATCGTCGACGGCCTGATCGCCGCTCACACGAAGGCCTATTGCTGGGTGCGAGACCCCAAGAATTTTGACGAACTCCTCAGTATCCTGAAGACCAAACTCGCCACCAGAGAGCTGTCGGACGAGCAGTTCCGGCAGCTGGTCAAGGATGAAATCCCGGTCCTCAAGATGACCTTTCCGAAGGCCAACTTCGATGTTTGGAACGAATTCCTTCTGAAGTCGAAGATGCTGAAGGCTCCGCTCGTTGCCGACGACCTCCTCTGGAAGACGGTACCGCAGTCGGAACCCGCTTGCTGATGCGAGTGTCTTCGCGGGCCGGCGCCGCCGAGTCGGCGCGGCCCGCCGCTGTCATCCTTCAAAGATCGTGAACGAGAGCATCGCCGGATGATCACCGTCGGAAATTTTCAGATCGATCGCGCAGTCGAGTACGAGGGCCCGTTTCTTCGTCCTGAGGAACTCTTGGTCGGCTACGATCCGGCGGTGCTCGAGCGAAACCGCGACTGGCTGGGTCACACGATCGACCCGGCGACCGGGCAGATGCGCATGAGCTTCCACAGCTTCGTGCTTCGCACCGGCCGTCATACGATCCTAATCGACACCTGCATGGGTAACGACAAAGAGCGCCCGTTGCGGCCGATCGGTCATCGGAGAAACACCGATTTCACGGCCGGCCTCGCGCAACGCGGAGTCAAGCCCGAAGAGGTCGACTACGTCATGTGCACTCACCTCCACTGGGACCATGTCGGGTGGAATACGAAATTGCACGACGGGCGCTGGGTGCCGACCTTCCCCAATGCGCGCTACATCATGGCGCGCACCGAATACGATCATCGCGATGCCATGCATGCCAGTGGCGATCGATCCATGCACAGCCTGGCGTTCGCCGACAGCATATTGCCACTGGTCCATGCGGAGCGCGCCGTCATTGTCGACGACGACCACGCTGTGGAGGACGGGGTGTGGTTGCAACCCTGTCCGGGGCATACCCCCGGCACGGTTGTCCTCAACATCCAGTCGCATGGCAGCCGCGGCGTCTTCGCCGGGGACGTGCTGCATACGCCAATACAGCTTGCCTGCCCGGAGCTTTCCAGCATCGCCTGCCATGACCAGGATCTCTCCCGCATCTCGCGGCAGCGCTTCATTGAGCAGCATGCGGAGACCGGAAACCTCGTCATGCCGGCCCATTTCCTGGCGCCGTCGGCCGGACAGATTGTGAGGCACGGTAACGCGTTCGCCTTCGTCGATGCCGATGGAGAGGAAGCGCGTAGGCCGGACAGATGAACATGACCCTTGAGCAATTGCCGGGCGTCGAGAGCGTGCGGAACCTGTTCAGTCTCGCCGGTAAAGTCGCGTTGGTGACTGGTGGCGGGTCCGGACTCTGTCGCGCCATCGCATGGGGGCTCGCCTGCAATGGTGCCGATGTCGCGATCGTTGACCGCGACGGGACGGCCGCAGCCGCCTGTGCGGCCGAACTGAGCGGCGGCACAGGCCGCCGTGTCGAGTCCTTCCAGGCGGATGTAAGCAACGAAGCCGACGTAGCGAAGGCGGTTGATGGTGTGCTTGAAGCATTCGGCCGCGTCGACGTGCTTCTGAACGGCGCCGGCCACAATATTCGAAAGCCACTCGTCGAGTTCAGCCAGGCGGAGTTCGACTCGCTCATGCAGGTGCACGTGCGGGGCGCGTTTCTATTCTGCCGGGCCGTCGCTCCCGGCATGCAGGCGCGAAAGTCGGGGAGCATCATCAACATTGCGTCGATCGCAGCTTTCGTCGCCATTCGCGAGATCGTCCCCTATTCGGCGGCGAAGGCCGGACTACTGCAGCTCACGCGGGCCTTCGCGCTCGAAATGGCCCCCTTCGGGGTCAGAGTTAATGCGATCGCGCCGGGCTTCATCGACACGCCGCTCACGCGACAGCATCCCGGCGAGAAGCGTCGGCAGATCGAGGAGACCTCGCCCACCGGCAGGTTCGGTTGCACTGAAGAACTGATCGGCCCAGCTGTTTTCCTAGCTTCGGACGCTGCGAGCTTCGTTACGGGAACGTCCGTTGTGGTTGATGGAGCATGGAGCGCGCAGTGAGGCGGGCACACCGAGGAAGGAATGGGAAATGGACACGCTAAGCGACCCTCATCTCATGGCCGAGCAACGGTCGAAGACGCGGCGGCGATTCGCAGTGATCGGCGCCGGGGCCGCCGGTCTGTGCATCGCCAAATACCTGATCCAAAGCGGCTTTGACGACGTGACGGTCTTTGAAATCGGGACGCAGATCGGCGGCTTGTGGTGTTACCGCAACGATAGCGAGCGTTCCGCCGCCTACCGGACCCTTCACATCAACACGGCGCGTAACGTCACAAACTTCAACGACTTCAAATTTGACGAGCAAGTGCAGCTCTTTCCCGATCATTGGGACATGCATCGCTATCTCAAGGCCTATGCGGATCACTTCGATGTGTCGAGGCGGATCAAGTTCAAATCCAGGGTAGCCGACGTGCGTCCGTCCGAGCGCTATCGGCCCGAGGCGCCGGAATGGCAGGTCACGCTCGAGGACGGCCAGGTTGAGATATTCGACCGAGTAGTCGTCGCTTCGGGACATTTGTCGGTTCCCATGCACGTGCCGGAGTTCCGCGATAACTTCGCCGGCCAGTACCTTCACTCGCACGACTATCGCCAGCCGGAACCGTTCGTGGGCAAGAAGATCTGCATCATCGGTGTCGGCAACAGCGCCTGCGATATCGCCAGTGATGTTTGCGTGCTGTCTCCACGAACGGTCATAGTGGCGCGATCGGGTGTGATGATCGCTCCCAAGCTGATTTTCGGCCGTCCGTTCACCGATGTAACAATGCATCTTTACAAGCCGTGGGTACCGGACAGGCTGCGGCGCTGGATCATCAAGACCCTCGTGCACATTCTGCATGGCCGCATGAGCGACCTCGGATTCAAGCCGCTTACCGAGCGCGCGCATCCCACGACGTCCGCCGTCCTGATTCCGCACGTTGCTTACAGACGTGTCATCGTCAAGCACGGCATCCGGAAGATCGAAGGCAAGCGCATTTTCTTTAGCGATGGCAGCAGCGACGAATTCGATGTCATGATTGCGGCCACCGGATATCTCATCGATTTGCCGTTCATTCCACCGTCAATCGTGCCGGTCGTGGATAATTCGGTCGATCTCTACAAGCGGATGTGCTCGCCGGAGTGGAACGGCCTCTATTTCATCGGGCTTCTCAATTCGACGGCGCACGCTTTGAACATGATCTTCGAGTATCAGTCCCGGTGGATCTGCGCGCTCGAAAGAGGCCAGCTGGACCTGCCGTCGCCTGATGAGATGAGGTCCGAAATCGAGGCGAAGAAGCGGTACGTCAAGAAGTACTTCAGAAATTCACCGCGCCACACGATCGAAGAGGAATCGCTCCCCTATCTCCAAGATCTCGACCGCCAGATCAGGATCGCCGGCAAGCGTCGCGCTACTGTGAACTGAACCACCGTCATGCTGTTCTCACCACTTAGATTGCGCGGCCTTATGTTGCCCAATCGGATTGTGGTTTCGCCAATGGGGCAGTATTCCGCGTCCGACGGCTGCGCCACAGACTGGCACATGATGCATCTGGGCCATCTTGCCGTGTCGGGAGCGGGATTGTTGATCATCGAGGCGGCTGCAGTACATCCTCATGGCCGCTGCAGTCCTCTGGATCTCGGAATCTGGTCAGACCGGCAGGCGGCCGCGCTGGAGCCGGTCTTGGCCTTCTGCCGACGGCACGGCGGCGCCCGGCTGGGCATGCAGATCAATCACTCAGGACGAAAGGGATCGACGACCTCGGCTTGGGAGGGCCAAAGGTACCTCCCTGAGGAAAAGGGCGGATGGCCTGTCTGCGGCGCCTGGGCCGACCCTTATCCAGGCCGCGGCGTGCCCACTGTGCTCGATCGAAGTGGCATCGCGGGCATTGTTGCCGACTTCGCGGCGGCGGCCCGGCGCATTGACGCTCTGGGCGTCGATCTTCTTGAGTTGCATGCGGCACACGGCTACCTAATACACAATTTCCTGTCGCCGCTGACTAACCAGCGCGATGACGAATATGGCGGCAGCCGGTCGGGCCGCCTGCGCTTCGCGCTAGAGGCGTTCAGCGCCGTGCGCGCAGCATGGCCAGAGTGCAAGCCACTTGGCGTGCGCCTGTCGGCCACTGACTGGGCTGACGGTGGTTGGGACATCGAGGACAGCGTGGCGCTTGCTGCAGCCCTGCGCGAGCGCGGTTGCGACTACATCTGCGCTTCCAGCGGTGGGGCGGTGCCGCATCAGCGACCCGACGTTTTCCCTGGCTATCAGGTCGGCTTCGCCGAACGAATCCGCCATGAAGCGGACATCGCGACCATGGCCGTTGGATTGATCACCAGTCAGCAACAGGCCTCGGCCATTCTCAAGAGCGGAAAAGCAGACCTTATCGCGCTGGGTCGCGCTATTCTGTACAATCCGCGTTGGCCGTGGCACGCCGCGATTGAACTCGATGAGCCTTTCCACTGCCCCAATCAATATCTGCGCTCACATCCGGCCATGAGCGCTGGTGACCCATTGAAACCCATTCGCAGTCCCGCCGACGAGGCGCAGAGTCAAGGGGCGGAAGCCGTGTTGATGGCGCGCCAGACCCCACGAAGCCAATGAAGAGCGAGAGCCATCTAGAGGCTTTCGCGACAGATTACAGCCAGGAGGAATGGACCATGGCCCATCAATCGATCGAAATGCGAAAGCTTAGACCGTGCGTCTGCATGGAAATTGAACGAAGGCTTCTAAGAGACCAACTCAGTACAAAAGGGCCATTCTGCACTGAGTAGCTTGATTCACGCCTTTTCGACATGTTGTGCTCGACAGTCGAATTGCTGCCCAGCCGTTTAGCTAGACTTATGGAAAGCCGGTTCGAATCCCCATTATTCTGCTCTCGAAAAGAGCCAGACCCTGGTGACTAGTTGCCGGGCCATGCCTATGTCTCGTCGGTCGGGAGAGTGCCAGAGCCCGAGGAGCATCCATGGTGAAAGAGTCTGCAAAGTCTGAGGCCAAAGAACCCATACTCTCGACGCTGGTTGCTGAACTGCGTCAAGAACGGCCAGACCTCTCCTTATCTGACATTGCTCTGCTTGAGCGGCTTCTCGACAATCGAGAAGCAATAGCCATTTTCGAACGGATGGATACCGAGGGATACGCCTGCTGGAGAATCCTGCGGGTCTGTCTGCAAGCGAATGAGCTCCTGCATTCCTTCAAGCAGATAATAGATAACCTGAAGAGAGTACTCGGTGACAGTAAGCGTTTGGGGGAGCTGGAAACGCTCGACCGCGCGATTCAGCAGTTATCGAAGTTCGTCGAGGCAGAAGTCAGTGTCCAGCCTGCCAGTTGGCTGCTTACACGCATAGAAACTCCTCCAGAGGCGGTTGCCAGAATGAAGGGCGGGCTCACATTAATAAGCGATGCCATTCGTGTGAGCGCCACTGTGGCCAGAGAAACCCGCTCGCGCCTGGGAGCGACCCGAAATACCAACGGAAAGGCAGCGGAGAGAGCTGCGGTTGGCTGGCTCGCAGAAGGAGTTCGGGGGATTACCGGGAAGGCCAATGAGGCCTTGGCGGTGGAGTTGGCGACTTTGATCGTTGGCCCCGATGTGACCATTGACCAAGTGCATGGGGCCGCGCAAACGCGGGATCGGGAGTGGCGTCAGCCATAGGGTGATTGGGGCTTCAAAAATGTCCCCAATCAACCTTAAGTACCAGGGGAACGCCCAATACATTCGCCACGCCGATCAAATGATCGGTGCGACGAAGATAATCGTCGCTTCTTCAATTCTCGCAATTTGGCGAGTGCGTGAGGAAGCTGATGGGCAGGCAAAGACAGAAGAGCGCAGCGGTTGGTGAAACAGTAGCGACTCGCCAACAACCGCGGTCCATCATTGAAATTCCGCTGGCGGACTGCGTTGCTGCACCCTTGCAGGTGCGCGTTCACACCGCCGCTGGCCTCCGTGCACTGACCGGCAGCTTGGGGACGTTCGGTGCCGTCGCCCCAATTGTCATCGATAAAGACAACCGCATTGTCTCGGGGCACGGTCGCGTCGCGGCCGCGAAACTGCTGGGTTGGACGACCTTCCCCGCCATTCGCGTCGACGATCTCACGCCAGAACAGATTGAGGCATACAAAATCGCCGACAACAGGTTGGCCGAGCGATCGTCATGGAATGATCGAGCTGTTGCCGAGATTCTTAGGGACCTCTCCCAGATCTCATTGGGCTTCGACCTTGAGGTTACAGGGTTCGAGCAGCCCGAGATCGACTTCCGCATTCAATCTCTCCAAACGGGGGAGGAGGGAGATGAGGGCGACGTCGTCATCTCGGCGGAGCAGGCGGTAAGCAGGCTAGGTGATCAATGGCTGCTCGGCGTCCACCGCCTAATCTGCGGAAGCGCTCTCGATGTCGCTACCTATGCCGCCTTGATGAATGGCGAGAAGGTCTGTGGGATTTGGACCGATCCGCCCTACAACGTACCGATAGTTGGGCACGTGGTCGGGAACGGTAAGCGGACGCATCGCGAGTTTCCGATGGCCTCGGGTGAGATGTCCCGCGAAGAGTTCTGCGAGTTCCTGATCACATTTCTCAGGCTCGTCACCGACAACGTCGAGGACGGTGGGACATCGTTCATATGCATGGACTGGCGCCACCTCGAGGAACTTATGGCGGCAGTCCGAGAGATCGGCCACGACCTGCTCAATGTCTGCGTTTGGGTCAAGGCGAACGGCGGCATGGGATCGCTTTATCGATCTCAGACCGAGTTCGTGGTCGTAATCAGTAAGCACGGCACAAAACGCATAAATAACGTGCAGCTGGGCAAGTTCGGCCGCAACCGGACGAATGTCTGGAACTATGCGGGCATGAACAGCTTTGCACGGCGCGGTCAGATCAAGGGTCTGGCGCTCCATCCAACAGTTAAGCCGCTGGCCATGGTGGCGGACGCCATTCTGGATGTGACCCCTAGGGACGGTATCGTGCTCGATCCCTTCTGTGGCAGCGGCACGACCATCATTGCGGCCGAGCAGACCGGCCGGCGCGGCTACTGCATCGAGCTGGACCCTCTGTACGTGGATACGTCGGTCCGACGCTGGGAGCGCTTTACGGGTCAGCAGGCGCGGCACTCGAGCGGCAAGACATTCGCAGAGGTAGCTCTTGAAAGGCTGGCGGAGCCCGAGGTGGGGTCAGCATGACCACATCGGGCCGTCGATCCGGGCGTCCGGCTTCGCGCCGGCGAAAGAAACTCGAGGAGAGCACCTTGGAGGTTGTCGATCGGCTGTTAATGCAGCCACACGCCATAACCCTCAACGGCGAGGTCAGGCAGGTACCGACGATCGAGGCCATCATTCTGCAGTTGCTGCAGAAAGCCCTTGCCGGCAGTGGTCGCGCCTGGCGGGCATTGCTCAAGTACCAAGACTTTGCGGACCGCCGCACCGAACGGAAGCTGAAGGTTCAATACGTCGACAACGAGTATACGCGCGCTTTCAAGAAGGCTGGGCGGGGCAAGGAAAATGGCTAAGTACCCGGTCGGTTTCGGAAAGCCCCCGAAGAGTGGCCAGTTCAAGCGCGGACGATCGGGCAATCCCGCCGGGCGGCCGAAGAAGCGGCCAACGCCGCTCGCCCAGAAGATCAATGACGTCCTGCTTGCGCCGATGGAGTACCGCGAGCGCGGAAAGGTAAAGGTCGGCACGCGTCATGAGTTAGGCATCCGGATGCAGGTCGAACGGGCCGCAGCAGGCGACATTGCTGCCGCCGAGAATGTGCTCCGCATCCGAGAAAGGGCGGAACGGTTCGGCAACGCCGGCGTCCAGATCCTGGAAATCGAGGGCTGGCTGCCAGACTCGCCAACGCAGAGTGCCGAAGACAAAGCAGGCGCCGCCGGCGCCGCCCGGCCGGCATCCCCCGGTGACCCATACACCGATGATGAGCCGTAGGAGGCAGCGCATGTTCATTCCGGCAGCCTCCCGGCGAACCATCTCCCTGGGCACTCTCCATTCCGGGCAGTGGGCGGCGTACTGGGCTCTGCAGCGTCACCGTTTCATGGCGCTTCGGTGCGGTCGACGCTTCGGCAAGACCGAATTTGCCATGACGTGGATTGCCCAGGGGCTGGTGGAGGGTCAGGAGTGCGCCTGGTTCGCGCCGCAGCATACGATGTGGGCGGAGGTCTTCACGGCCTTGAATCGGCGGCTGGGGCCGATCGTAGACCGCGCCTCAAAAGGCGATGCGGCCATGCACTTCAAGAATGGCGCACGCCTGGACTTCTGGTCACTCGAAAACCCCAATGCCGGGCGAAGCAGAGGCTACCAGCGGGTCGTCATCGATGAGGCTGCATTCGGCAAGAACGGCGCCCTAGGCACCGACGGATCGACGATGAGCATCTGGCAGGAGAGCATCAAGCCGACGCTGTTTGATTACGGCGGACAGGCGCTAGTCTGCTCGAACTCCGCGGGCAAGGACCCCGACAACTTCTTCTACGAAATCTGCACAAACCCGGCTTCCGGCTTCCACGAATATCACGCCACCACCCTCGACAACCCAATACTGCCCAAGCGCCGGCGCAATGAAACCGTGGAGGCCTGGCTGGGCCGGCGAGAGCAGTACCTGACGGAGCTCAGGGAGGGGAACGACCCCCGCGTCTATGCGCAAGAGTACTTGGCTGAGTTTGTGGATTGGGCGGGCGCCGCCTTTTTCGAGCGGGTGCGGCTTCTCGTTGATGGATGGCCGGTCTCTTACCCGAAGTCCTGCGACTATGTCTTTGCCGTCATTGATACCGCCTCTAAAACAGGTACGGATCACGATGGCACTGCGGTCACGTTTTTTGCCTATGAGAGTCTGAATCGGCAAACGCCCCTTTTTATCCTCGACTGGGATGTCGTGCAGATCGAGGGGGCGACCCTGGAAATATGGCTGCCTTCTGTCATGCAGCGACTGGAAGAGCTCGGGGCGATGTGTCGGGCTCGTCGTGGGTCCGCTGGCGCGTTCATTGAAGACAAGAACTCAGGAACTATTCTGCTCCAACAGGCGATCAAGCGGGGACTACAGGTCCACGGGATCGATTCCAAGCTCACGGCGATGGGTAAAGATGAGCGCGCGATGTCGGTATCCCAGTACGTCTATCGTGGTCGCGTCAAATACACCGACTATGCCTTCGAGAAGGTGATGATTTACAAAGGGCGATCGCGAAATCATCTGATGGAGCAGATCGAGGGATTCCGCATGGGCGACAAGAAGAGCGACCGCGAGGACGATCTTCTCGATACCTTCTGTTATGGCCTTGCCCTTTCGCTGGGAAACAACGAGGGCTTCTAACTGCTACCAGTGACCAGCAAGCTCCGAGGCTAGGCCTCGACTCTTACTTCAAGGTTTGCTTTTCGATGGCCTTAAAGATGTCGGCCGGAAGCGCGCCGATCGCTCGAATGATCGTCAGAAACTCCAGCACGTCGACCCGGCGTTGACCGGATTCGTATGACGATACAAAGGACTGTGGCTTACGTAGCTTGCGCGCCAACTGCTGCTGGGTGAGCTGGGCCGCAAGACGTGCTTCCGCCATAGTCCGACCAACAATCCTTTGATCCCTAGGTCGGATCCACACCTGTCCCACCACCGCCAGTAAAGAGGGACAACTAAGTAAATCGGGTCTTTAGATATTGAAAAATCCGATAAATATGCGCTGATTGGCTGGTCAACCTTGGGTGGAGACGGCGATGAATCGAGGGGCGCAAGGACGCGGCGCAGGGAAGAAAATGCCTGCCATCAGAAGCGTAACCTACTGGCTATGCGGCATCGCATCGGCGGTGGCGCTCGGCGCTTGTGCCTATCCCTCGAACGTCATTAACGATGTCGCGCACATGGGAGATCCGACCTACGACGAATGCAGGCGCAAGTCCGATGCGCTTTCCAGCTACGGATCTCGTTGTGCCAATGAAGCAGACCCGAAGGTGAAAGCCGCGAAGGCAGAACAGGCCCGACAATCGGCAGATCAACAACGTCTGGCGGCGGCGGCAGTGCAGCAAAGAGCAGATGCCCAGCAACGTGATGACGCGGCCCTGGGGTACAGTCGGATAACGGTCCGGGATTTCATACTCGATGGCAGGGACCTGGCGAGCCGGTCCGCGAAGGTATCGCTGGTCGGGGTGTACCTGCCCGCCGGCAATCTGGATTTGCTATTCAGCACAAATGTAGACGCCATTCAGTTTGCGAATGGGGACATCCCGAACATACCGGTCGTTCATCTCCTGACAGCGAACGCTAGTCGTACTTTTCGGAGCCAGCTGCTGAACTGCCGCAGCAACCCGGCGACCGCCTATGTAGGCTGTCCAGTACGCATTCTCGGCACCGCCACCATGTGCGTGCTGACCGCTCCACTAGGTGGTCGGCGGGAGGTGCCGTGCGTGTCGGTCGAGGAAGGAGGTTTTTGAGAAGCCGGCGCCCTGGCAGCACCAGGCGCCGCGGCGCGATCAGATAAGCGATCTTATGGGAAATGGCGCGCCCCGCGGAGGGCGTTGATGACCTTCCACTAGGCCCGAATTTTCTGCATTTCTTGACTGATCCGACCCGGACCGATGGCTTTTCGCACCAACGGATCGTGCCAATCTCGGGAGCCCGATCCTGAGGCGACCACGACCGGGACTACTGGCGCGGCGCTCGGTTGGCAGCCTCCGTCTCATCATCGATCAGCGACAGAAGCCGGATCATTACGGCCTCGGCCAGCGTGGGCGTTGAGTAGACCTCGCCATCGTTCTGCCTCTTCCAGACCGGCTCTCGGCTTCTCGACAGTTCGAGTTCATACCGAAATGCGCGGATCGGCATCGGGCCGCGACCATCGAGGTACACCCGGGGCTCTTTCGGTAAGATGATGTGGCGATTGTACTCCTCAATCACGAGCGTTTCCTGGTCGATCCCGAGTGATCCCTGGTAACGCCAATTCACCCGAATAGGCGCGCCTTTGGCCCCCACGTCGAAGAGGAAGGCGCGTCTGTCCTTCGTATCGGGAGGCAAAGAGCCGATCCGAAGCAGGAGGAAGGGACGCTGGCACTCGTCTCAACCGCTTCAATGATGGTGCTACGTGCAGCAGAGATCGCTTTTTTCAAGCCCGACGCGCAGGAGCGGATGTTGGTCGTACTGGAAGGTACTGGCATGAAGATGCTAGCTCTCGCTGATGGATTGCTGCGTGAGAGGTTTCTGACCCTCGACAAACTATCGGCTCATGCACTTTCATGAAACACGGGCCGCTTCCTATGGAAGATTGGCAGCCGGATATCCGCTCCTTAGGTACGCCCAGATACGATGCGATTCTTTCAAGATCGGGAATGGTGATGGAGTGGTTGGTGTTCTCGATAAGCCGAAGCAGCCGAATGCTGATATGGACGGCAGGCGCCATCTCCTTTTGGAGGGCACCCTTTGTCCGCTCTTCGCGGAGTTCTTTGATTACCTTGCCGTTCGGCACAACCTTCTTCATCGCGTCCTCTAGCCTTTCGGGGGCTAATATAGCGGAGTCCTGGCCTTCGTGGCGGCAGGCAATCGGCACAAGAGCGGCAGAACGGCACGAAAACCGGGGAATGCCCCTGTTCTGGTTGTGAAGCGACTGCTCGCCGAGCCCGGAGAGGGGTAAAGAGTAGCGTTGGCCCTGGCCGCCAACTGTTCGTCATACTGAATAGCTAAATTCAGTAACAACAGACGGTCGCGCGGTTCTAGCCCGTACTCATCGCTCATAGTGCCCGCTTTCTCTCCCAGCCCCAACCCAGCCTGCCTTACAGAGTCAGCTTACATGTGTGACGTCACCGTCGTTAGGAGTGCGCCCTAGCAGGGAAGTATCGGCCGGCCGCAATCTACGCAATGCCATGATCCGCGATCGGACTTGAGAAAGTATACAAAGGAAGCGTGCATGTGCTGCCGGCATAGGGCCGGAAACAGTGCATGGAGTCTACAATGATGAAGAAGAAAGCTACGACCGGTCCTGGCAGGATGAAGCGTAAGGCGGCCACAGCATCTGCTGGCGGGCCGAAGACCAAACTTAACCAGCTTGAAGGCATGCTGCGCCGCAAAGAGGGTGCCACCATCAGCCAGATCGCCACGGCGCTGGACTGGCAACCGCATAGCGTGCGGGGTGCGATCTCGGGCTCGCTGAAGAAGAAGCAAGGCCTGACCGTTACCAATCAGACGACTGAAGACGGTCATCGCGTTTACCGGATTGCCTGACGGGTCGGTGAATGTCTTCCAGGCATGACGATACACTCTCGGCCGAGATCGCCCAGCTGGACGGTCTCGGTCTTGGGGCACTACGCGATCTCTGGCGTCAGCGTCTCGGTTCTCCGCCGCGCTTTGCCAGTACGGAAGTGACGCGCCTCTGGCTGGCGTGGGAACTGCAGGCACATGCTCGTGGAGGATACGATCCAGCAACGCGTCGGCGGCTGAAGCAACTGGGCAATTCCGCTGAGACTGATGCCACTTCAAAGCCGACATCGTCCATGGCACTGAAGCCCGGCACCGTTCTGACACGTGAGTGGGCAGGGGTGACTCATCGAGTGATGGTGCTGGAGGAGGGTTTCGCCTGGGCCGGTCAGAGCTATCGCTCCCTATCGGAGATAGCCACCCGGATAAGCGGCACCCGCTGGTCAGGGCCACGCTTCTTCGGGCTGAAGCAGCGTGATCGGTCATGACCGCTGTACGCCGCTGCGCCGTCTATACTCGTAAATCATCAGAGGAAGGTCTCGAGCAGGCCTTCAACTCCCTGCATGCCCAACGAGAGGCCTGCGAGGCATATATAAAGAGTCAGGCACATGAGGACTGGAAGCTTGTAAAGACCGCCTATGATGACGGCGGCCTGTCGGGCGGCTCCATGGAGCGGCCGGCGCTGCAGAGGCTGCTTGCCGACGTGGCTGCCGGGCGGATCAATGTGATCGTGGTCTACAAGGTCGATCGGCTAACGCGCTCGCTTGCGGACTTCGCCCGGATCGTGGAGACCCTCGACAATCAGGGCGCAAGCTTTGTGTCGATCACACAGCAGTTCAATACCACCACCTCGATGGGACGACTGACCTTGAACGTGTTGCTATCGTTCGCGCAGTTCGAGCGCGAGGTCACGGGTGAGCGTATCCGCGACAAGATCGCGGCCTCGAAGCGCAAGGGCATGTGGATGGGAGGCTCGTTGCCCCTGGGCTATGACGTCAAGGATCGTGAGCTGGTGGTGAACGAGGCTGAGGCAAAGACGGTCCGAGAGATCTTCGAAACCTATGTTCGCCTGGGCACGATATCTGGCGTGCAGGAAGACCTCCGGCAGCGCGGCATCCTGAGCAAACGCTGGACGTCTTCAACAGGTCGGACCTGGGGTGGCGTGAACTTCGGGAGAGGTCCTCTCTACTGGCTGCTCCGCAATCGAGTTTACGTGGGGCAGGTTGCTCACAAGGAGCAGGTTCACGAAGGGCGCCAGAAGGCGATCGTTGATCGAACACTTTGGGAGCAGGCGCAGGAACTATTGTCGGCCAAGAGCGTGGCGCGGGAAGACCGGCCGATTACTCCAGGCGGCCGATCGCTGGCCGGTCTGCTCTTCGACGACAGTGGAAATGTGATGAGCCCGACTTATACGGTCCGGCGCGGTCGGCGATATCCTTACTATGTCAGCCAAGCCCTGCTGCAGAACGAAAAGGGACGGGCCGGATCGGTCGCTCGGGTGCCGGCCGAGGAAATTGAGCGGCTGATACATAGGGCACTAGGTTCCGACGGGGAGGCCTGTTCATCGGCGGAGGCGCTGCGGAATCGTGTCGAGCGCGTCATCGTGCGCACCGACCGGGTCGAAATCGTCAAGGCGGCGACTGATGACGCCTTTGCCCAAGCGGAAGAAACCCCAGCGTCTCGGACCGTCGTCGTGATGGCCAAATTGGCACATCGCAACCGGGCCAGGATCCTTGATGACGGTTCGGCCGGTCCCAATCCGGCATTGATGAGGGCGCTCGGCCGCGCGCATGAGTGGCGAGGATGGATGGAGCAGGGCGAGGCAATGTCGTATCGAGCCATCGCCAAAAGGGCCGGGGTCACTCCGAGCCACGTGCAGACCATCCTGCCTCTTGCGTTCCTGGCCCCGGGCCTGACACGTGAACTGCTGGACGGCCGTCGCCAATTGCACGGACAACTAATGCTTCGAATGCGCCGGGGTATACCGGCCGACTGGGCCCAGCAGCTCGACAGGCTCTGACGCCGGTCGACCCCGGCACAGACTCCAAACTGATGGCGAAATGTAGGGCAAGGCCTCCCGGTCAAGGCCTCCAGCTGCGCGCGGCGCTGATGGTCTCGCCGAGTTCACGATCGCGGAGTTATGTCTCGAAAAAAGGCGCCCGGAGACTTTCGGCCCCAAACGCCCTGTTTGCCCCAAATGGCGCCAAAGACATCAGTCTCTGGTGTAACTCCAGGCCCACGAAGTGCCGAATTATGCGGTATTTTGGGCTAACCACCCGTCGCCGGAGTTAGCGGCGACGAGTGGTTGGTAGGCCCGGCAGGATTCGAACCTGCGACATAACCGTTATGAGCGGCTCGTTCTAACCACTGAACTACGGGCCCCCACCGACCTCGATGGTTCCAGCGCGGCCCTTTTACCCTATTCGGTGGGCGGCACGAACATATAGCCGATGCCGCGCACGGTGCGAATGACCGTCGGCTTTTCCGGGGTGGGCTCGATCTTGCGCCGGATACGGGTGATGCGGAGGTCGATCGCGCGGTCGAACGGGTCACGGCTCCTGTGGCTGGTCGTCTCCAGCAGCCAGTCGCGGCTGAGTGGCCGGTTCGGGTTCTCGGCAAAGATCTTCAGCA
Organism: Reyranella massiliensis 521; assembly: GCA_945862125.1. Lineage (GTDB taxonomy): Bacteria > Pseudomonadota > Alphaproteobacteria > Reyranellales > Reyranellaceae > Reyranella > Reyranella massiliensis_A. Next base: position 13,727 of record CAMAYC010000003.1, on the reverse strand, counting down.
CATCGAACTCGCCCGACGTCAGCGCCACGTCCTTGCCGGCGGCGTCGAGCAGCAGGCGTCGGGGCAGGTCGAGGGTGAAATCGCCCATGCGGACCCGTTCGAGGCGGGACGGCGTCGACTTGTTGACCGAACGCCGCAGCACGCTTTTGCAGCGGGCCAGCAGCTCGCGCGGCTCGTAGGGCTTGGCGACATAGTCGTCCGCGCCGCTTTCCAGGCCCAGCACCTTGTCGACGGCGTCGCCGGCGGCGGTCAGCATGATGATGCCGACCCTTGTGTTGCTCTCACGCAGCCAGCGGGCGAGCGCGAAGCCGTCCTCCTGGCCGGGGAGTTGGACGTCGAGCAGGACCAGGTCGGGCATGGCGCGGGAAATCTGGCGGCGCATCTGGGCGCCATTCTCGACGGCGATGACGCGCAGGTCGTGGTTGACGAGATAGGTCTCGGCCGCCTTGCGCTGAAATGCGTCGTCCTCGACCAGAAGGATGGAGGGTTGCTGCATAATCAATATTCCAGAAAATGGATGACTTCTAATACGGAGAAAATACCATTTATTTCCAATGAATTATAGCTCTATCTTGACATCTTTGATACAGTAATTGGGTCTGACGGCCACAGGCTAACCACATGTTGTTTTCATCCTCTTTCCCACGAACCGGAACCGATCCAGGCCGCTGGCCGGCCTCGGGCGGACGCGTTGGGGACATGCGGATCCGCAGCGACCGCCCGTGGACAGCCGGGCGATCGCTTGTCGGAGCCGGGCGCAGCCCGCTTGGACAGCAGGTGGCTGCGCAACGAGTGCCGGCGCGGATGAAGGACGATGTCGGTCGCCGCGGCTGATCCTGCCACCGAAAAGGTGGAGGAAGGCGGCTCGGCCCGGCAGGAGGCTTTCGTCCGCGCCGAGCTCATCCGGCGCCTGTTCGAGGGCTCGGCCCAGTCGCGCTATTTCTCGTTCGTGCTGTGGCCGGTGATCGCGGCGATCTACTGGCGCCAGATCGACTTGCTCGAACTCGGCGGCCCCTTCGTGGCCCATCTTGCCGTCACCTTCGGCTTCGACGTGCTACGGCGGAATTTCACCCGCGCGCGGCCGGCCGACGAGGAAGTGCTGCGCTGGGGCTGGTGGTTCGCCGGGCTTTCTTTCCTGGCCGGCGCCTGCTGGGGCGTGGCGGGCTTCATGCTCGCCTCCAAGGATTTCGAGCTGCAGCGCATGCTGCTCGGGCTGGTGCTGCTCGCCACGATTACGACGGCGGTGCCGATCCGGTCCGCGCATCCGCCGACCTTCTATGCTTTCGCGGTCGCCACCACCGCGCCACTGCTGCTCGTGCTGCTGACGTCGGTCGATCCCTTCTTCCAGCTGGTCGGCATCGCGGGCGGCGCCTATGTCGGCCACTTGATGGCCTATGTCCGCGACGTCCATCGCTGGCAGTACGACAACATCGCGCTCGCCTTCCAGAAGGAGGATCTCGCCCGCCGCCTGCAGGTCGCCTACGACGAGGCACGCCTGGCGCGCGACGCGGCCCTGGCGGCGCAGCGCGAGGCCGAGGACGCCAACCAGGCCAAGTCGACCTTCCTTGCCACCGTCAGCCACGAGATCCGGACGCCGATGAACGGCGTGCTTGGCATGATCGACGTCCTCGAACGCACGTCGCTGTCGGTCGAGCAGCGCGAGTCGCTGGGCACGGTGCGCTATTCGGCATCTTCACTGCTGCGCATCATCGACGACATTCTCGACTTCTCGAAGATCGAAGCCGGCCGTCTCGATCTTGAGACACTCGAACTCTCGACTGTGGAACTGATCGAGGGCGCGGCCGAGACGCTGGCGCCGCAGGCCGCGGCCAAGGGCCTGAAGCTCGTAGCCTATGTCGCCCCCGACGTGCCCGAGCGGGTGATCGGCGATCCACTTCGTCTCCAGCAGATCCTGTTCAACCTCTTGGGCAATGCCATCAAGTTTACCGAAGCGGGCTCGGTCCGGCTCACGCTGGAGCGTCTGCCTGGAGAGGCGTCCGATGACGTGCGGCTCGCCATTCGTGTCGCCGATACCGGCATCGGCCTCACCGCCGAACAGCGCCAGCGCCTGTTCCAGCCCTTCGTCCAGGCCGACAGTTCGACCACGCGCCGCTTCGGCGGCACCGGTCTCGGTCTCTCGATCGTGCGCCGCCTGGCCGAGGCCATGCAGGGCGACGTCGAGGTCGAGAGCGAGGCCGGCGTCGGCTCGACTTTCATTGTCTCGGTCGGGCTCGCTGCGGCCCAGCCGTCGAGCCAATCGACGCAAGAGCCGCTGCTGAAAGGACTGTCGCTCGATCTGGCGCTGCCCGATCCCGAGGAAGTGCGCGCGATTGCCCGTTATCTCGGCGATGCCGGCGCGACCGCGCGCATCGTGGCGCCTGATGCCTCATTCCTCGGTATCGCGGCCGGCAACGATCGGCGGATTTCCCTGCATGACGGACCTTCTGTCGTCGCCGGCACGGTGTCGGGCCTGCCGCGGCCTTGGCGGCGAGATGTCCTGGTCCGTGCGGTGGCCCGGGCGACGGGCCGGGTGGCCGCGGTCGCGCCGATCGTGGCCGATGCGTCCCGCGGCCGCAGCCGGTTGCAGGGTCGCGTGCTGGTGGTCGACGACAATTCGGTCAACCGCAAGATTCTGGCGCGCCAGCTTGAACTGTCCGGCCTCTCGACCGATTCGGCGGCGGGCGGAGAGGAAGCGCTCGTGCTGTGGAATCAGGGTGGCTACGACCTCGTGCTTGCCGATCTCCAGATGCCGACCATGGACGGCTTCGAACTGGCGCGGCGTATCCGGGACAGCGAAGCCTCCGAGCAGCGTCCCCGCACGCCCATCCTGGCCGTTACGGCGAGCACACTGGAAGAGCAGGAACTCAAGAGCCGGGCGGTCGGCATGGACGGCTTCATCACCAAGCCGATTGGCATCGAGCAGCTCAGGGCGACACTCGATGTCTGGTTGAAGGATGCCCGCAGCGAGACCGGGGGGGAGCGGACGAAATGAGCAGCGCTTACGATCGCGACAAGCTCGTCGAACTGTTCGGCGACGATCCCCATACCCTGGCCGAGGTCGAGCGCGAATTCCTCGATACCGCGCGTGTCGCCGAGCGCGAGATCACCGGCACCGACGACCTCGCCGCCATCGCCCGTGTGGCGCATCGGTTGAAAGGTGCGTCGGGCATGATCGGGGCGGCGGCGCTGCGCCAAATCGCCGAAGCGGTCGAGCGCGCGGCCAAAGCCGACGACCTGCCGAGCGTGCGGCGTCTGCACGGCATGTTCAGCCAGGAAGTGCGGCGCGTCGCCGAACAGGCCGGCGTCGACGTGGCGTAGTGTGCCGATCTACCCGCGTGGACGCAGCATCATCGTTGCCGAATAGGACAGCAATCCGCGACCGTTTTGCTCGACCAGGCCGCGCAGGAAGGCAATGGACTTGCCGCGCCGAGGGATCTCGACGCGCGTCGTGAGCGGCGCCGTGGCGTCGCCGGCGGAGAGGAACTCGGCCGCGAAGGAAACGGTCGATGGCGCCATGTCGGTCGCAAGCGCCGCGGCACGGGTGATCGCCGAATCGGCGAAGCTCATCAGGTAGCCGCCGTGCAGGGCGCCGCCGGAGTTGCACATCCGGGGCAGCGTCGGCTGGACCACCTCGGTGCCGTCGGACCCGGGCTTGAGATAGATCGGGCCGATATGGCGCGAATAGGCACTGGCGGTGGCGAACAACTCGAAGTCGGCCGGCACCGTCTGGTCCGTCGCCGCGAGAGGACGGGCCGCGTTCTCGTCCTTGCGCGCCATCGCCTTGGCCCGGGCCACATGGCGGCACACGCCCGACCACAGGGCGATCGTCTTGCCCTCCTGGGTGAGGGTACCGCGTGCGAAGGCGAGGCGGCCGGTGACCTGCAGCGGCTCACCGCGAGCTTCCAGCGGCGGCCCGATGCGCGCGCCGTCGAGGAATTCGGCCGCAATGCTCACCGTCATGGCGAAGGAGGTGTTGGTGCCGCCGTCGGCGGCGCGGCCCGCTACCAGGCAGAGCGCGTAGTCGGCGAAGGTCAGTAGCGCGCCGCCATGCACGCCGCCCGCGTAGTTGCCGTGGGCAGCGTGGGTCGGCAACACGCAATGGACGCTGCCCGCCTGCCGCGCATCGCCGTCCAGCTTGTAATAGATCGGACCCATGTGGTCCTCGAACGGATCGGGCGGCACGAACACCGAATAGGCCGCAAGATTGATGTCGGGCACGGGCGGGGCCTTCCGGTTGGCTCTTGTGGAGAGTTGTTCGGCGGCTCTAATAGGGGAAATTCCCCGAAGAAAAAAGAGCCACGGAGCGAAACGTCATGGCGAGCAGCGTCCATAAGGTCGATATCTCCTGGGATCGTCGTTCGTCCGGTGCGGTGGCGCATGTCGTGTTCGACAATGCGCGCCGCCTGAACGTGCTCAATCCGCCGGCGCTGCTGGACCTCACCGAGGCGTTCCGCTCGCTCGCCCGCGAGGACGATCTGCGCGTCGTGGTGCTGTCGGGTGCCGGCGGCAGGGCCTTCATCGGCGGCGCCGACATCAATCACATGGCGGCGATGCGGAAGGCCGAGGATGGCCGCGCCTTCATCACCCTGGTCCACAAGCTCTGCCAGTCGATCCGGGATTGCCCGGTGCCGGTCATCTGCCGCCTCGAGGGCTACACGCTGGGCGCTGGCCTGGAAGTGGCGGCAGCGTGCGATATGCGCATCGCCGCGGACGACGCCCATTTCGGCATGCCCGAGGTCAAGGTCGGCATTCCCTCGGTGGTCGAGGCGGCGTTGCTGCCGCGCCTCATCGGCTGGGGGCGGACCTCGTGGATGCTGCTCACGGCCGAGAACATCGGCGCTGCCAAGGCCGAGGCCTGGGGGCTGGTCGAGGAGGTCGTGCCGGCGTCGAAGATCGCCGAGGCGGTCGAGCGCTGCGTGCATTCGATCGTCGAGGGAACGCCGCTCGCGGTGCGGGCACAGAAGCGGCTGATGCGCCGCTGGGAACGGCTGTCGCTCGACGAGGCGGTGCAGGCCGGCATCGACGCCTTCGCCCAGTCGGTGAGCGACGGCGAGCACATCGCGCCCATGACGGCGTTCGTCAATCGCAAGAGGACGACGTGAGCAATCCCCAGATTACCAAGGGACCAGTCCGCATCGGCTGCCACTCCGGCTTCTGGGGCGACACCGAGACCGCCGCGGTGCAACTCGTCCGGCACGGCAAGGTCGACTACCTGGTGAGTGACTATCTCGCCGAAGTGACCATGTCGATCATGGCGGCGCAGAAGCTCAGGAACCCGCAGGCTGGCTACGCCGTGGACTTCGTCACGGCAGTCATGGAGCCACTTGCGCGCGAGATCGCCGAGAAGAAGATCAAGGTCGTGACCAACGCCGGCGGCGTCAATCCGCAAGCCTGCCGCGACGCAGTGCTGAAGGCCTGCGAGGCGGCGGGTGTGAAGCTAAAAGTCGCTGTGGTGCTGGGCGACGATATCCTGCCGCGCGCAGACGAGTTCCGAGCGGCCGGCCTCCGCGAGATGGACACCGGCGCCGAGCTGCCGGCGAAGATCGTCAGCATGAACGCCTATCTCGGCGGCTTCCCGATCGCCCGCGCGCTCGCGGAGGGCGCCGACGTGGTGATCACCGGCCGCTGCGTCGATTCGGCGGTGACGCTGGGCGCGCTCATCCATGCCTTCGCCTGGACGCCGGAAGATCTCGATCGTCTCGCCGCCGGCACCTTGTGCGGCCACATCATCGAGTGCGGCGCGCAGTGCAACGGCGGCAACTTCACCGATTGGCGGCTGGTGCCGGACTACGACAACATGGGTTTCCCCATCGCCGAGGTGGCGAGCGACGGCTCCTTCGTGCTCTCGAAGCCCGAGGGTACTGGCGGGCTGATCACCACCGCCACGGTGGCCGAGCAGATGCTCTACGAGATCGGCGATCCGCGCGCCTACATCGTGCCCGACGTGGTCTGCGACTTCACCGAGGCGCGCTACGAGCAGGCCGGCAAGGATCGCGTACGTGTGTCGGGAGCGAAGGGCCGGCCGCCGACCGACACCTACAAGGTCTCGACCACCTGGCCGGACGGCTACAAGTTCAGCTCGATCTTCATGCTGGGCGGACGCGAGGCGGCGGCCAAGGGACGCCACAGCGCCGAGTCGATCATCAAGAAGACGCGCCGCATGTTTGCCGACAAGAACATGGCCGATTACCGCGACGTCAGCATAGAAATCATCGGCAGCGAGGCGACCTACGGACCGCATTCGCGCGCCGCGGACAGCCGCGAGGTCGTGGTCAAGATCGCGGCCAAGCACGACCAGAAGGAAGCGCTGTCGTTGCTGGGTCGCGAGATCTCGCCGATGTCGACTGGCGGCGTGGTCGGCATGACCGGCAGCTTCGGCGCCGGCCGCGTCTCGCCCTCGCCGGTGATCCGCATGTTCTCGTGCCTGGTGCCCAAGACCCAGGTCCCGGTCACCGTCGATATCGACGGCCATCAGATCGCGATGCAGGAAGGCGCCCGCAGCGGCGGCTTCGAGGCGAAGTCGCTGCCGGTCGAGGCGCCGCCTGCCGCGGCGTCGTCGTCGGGCGCGACCGAGACCGTGCCGCTGGTGGCGCTGGCCTACGGCCGCTCCGGCGACAAGGGCGATAACGCCAACATCGGCATCTTTGCGCGCAGGCCCGAATACCAGCCGATCCTCGATGCCGAGGTGACGGAGGAGGCGGTGGCCAGGTACTTCGCCCACCGCATCAACGGCAAGGTGAGCCGCTGGCGGCTGCCCGGCATCAATGGCTTCAACTTCCTGCTGCGCCAGGCGCTGGGTGGTGGCGGCATGGCCTCGCTAAAAGCCGATCCGCTGGCCAAGGCCTTCGCCCAGATGCTGCTCGACATGCCGGTGCGGGTGCCGACCGAAATTGCCAAGAGACTGGCGGCCTAGACGGGCCCCAGTAGGGGCCAAATGGTGTATTCTGCCGGGACCATGACCGGTCCCTCCAGAACTGCCGAACTGTCCCGGAAGGCCGGGGAGAAGGCCGAGCGGCTCGCTGCCGCCCTGCGGGAAAACCTCAAGCGCCGCAAGGCCCAGGCCCGCGCCAAGGAGCGGGTCGAGCCGGCCCCGGACAAGGACTCCGGTTGAGCCGGGGGGCCCCGTCGTCTAGAAGCGCCTCTACCCCTCTGGAAACACAAGAATGACAATCCTCTCCGACCGCTGGATCCGCCGCATGGCGCAGGAGAAGGGCATGATCGAGCCCTTCGTCGATGCCCAGAAGCGCGAAGGCGTCATCTCCTACGGGCTCTCGTCCTATGGCTACGACGCCCGCGTCGGCAACGACTTCAAGATCTTCACCAATGTGAACTCGGCTGTCGTCGACCCGAAAAATTTCGACCAGAACAGCTTCGTCGACCGCACCACCGACATCTGCGTCATCCCGCCCAACTCCTTCGCGCTGGCGCGCACGGTGGAATATTTCCGCATCCCGCGCGACGTCCTGGTGATCTGCGTCGGCAAGTCGACCTACGCGCGCTGCGGCATCATCGTGAACGTCACGCCGCTCGAGCCGGAGTGGGAAGGCCATGTGACGCTGGAGTTCTCCAACACCACGCCGCTGCCCGCGCGCATCTATGCCAACGAGGGCGCGTGCCAGTTTCTCTTCCTCCAGGGCAACGAACCCTGCGAGGTCTCCTACCGCGACAAGGCCGGAAAATACCAGGGCCAGCGCGGCGTCACCTTGCCCAAGATCTGAGGAGTCCCCCACTCATGGATCGCATTCGAATCAAAGGCGGCCGCCAGCTCAAGGGTGAGATCACCGTGTCGGGCTCCAAGAATGCCTGCCTGCCGGTGATGGCGGCGGCGTTGCTGACCGACAAGCCGTTGACGCTGAAGAACGTACCCCGTCTCGCCGACATCACGACCATGATGCAGCTCCTGCAGCAGCATGGAGTCGAGATCCAGGCAGCAGCCGGTGAGAATGGGCACAGCCACGGCACGACGCTGACGCTCCGCGGCAGCAGGATCACCTCGACGACCGCGCCCTACGACATCGTGCGCAAGATGCGCGCTTCGGTGCTGGTGCTGGGTCCGCTGCTGGCACGCGAAGGCGAAGCCCGCGTGTCGCTGCCCGGTGGCTGCGCCATCGGCGCGCGGCCGGTCGATCTGCACATTGCCGGCCTCAAGGCCATGGGTGCCGAGATCGACATCGACGGCGGCTACATGGTGGCCCGTGCGCCCAAGGGCCTGAAAGGTGCGCGCTATACTTTCCCCAAGGTTTCGGTGGGCGCCACCGAGAACCTGATGATGGCGGCCGCTCTCGCCAAGGGCACCACCGTGCTCGCCAATGCCGCGCGCGAACCCGAGATCATCGATCTCGCCGAGTGCCTCACCAAGATGGGCGTGCCCATCACCGGCATCGGCACCGAGACCCTGACGATCGAGGGTGTTCAGCAACTCAAAGCCGCGACGCATACGGTCGTGCCGGACCGTATCGAGACCGGCACCTACGTTATGGCCGTGGCCATGACCTCGGGCGATGTCGAGCTGGTCGGCGGTCGACTCGACCTGATGGAGGCTGCCGCCCAGACCCTGCGCGCGGCCGGCGTGGTGATGGAGAAGACAAATCGCGGCTTCCGCGTCACCCGCGCCAACGGTCTGCACGGCGTCGACGTGATGACGGAGCCCTATCCCGGTTTCCCGACCGACCTGCAGGCGCAGATGATGGCGCTGATGACGCGGGCCGAAGGCGCGTCGATGATTACCGAGACGATCTTCGAGAGCCGCTTCATGCATGTGCCTGAACTCGCGCGTATGGGTGCAAACGTCGTCGTGCACGGCGAGTCGGCTCTGGTCCGCGGCGTGCCGAAGCTGCGCGGCGCCGATGTGATGGCGACCGACCTGCGCGCCTCGGTGTCGCTGGCGATCGCGGGCCTTGCCGCCGAAGGCGACACGACCCTGCATCGCGTCTACCACCTCGACCGCGGCTACGAGCGGCTCGAGGAGAAGCTCGCGGCCTGCGGTGCCGACATCGAGCGGCTGAAAGGCTGAGATGGCAGGCAAGCTGAAACTCTCGGCACTCGATGCCGATGACCTCGGCGTGATCTCCGCCGCCGTCCAGGACGCCCTGGTGGCGGTCCGCGACTGTGCTTATTTCAAGGACGAGAAGCGCTTCGTGCTGTTGCTCAACCGCTTCCAGTGGGAGGCCGATCCGGCCGTCGAGGCCGCCCATTCCCGGACCCATTCTGCCCTTGTTTTCAATGAGGTGACGGCGGTCCGGCACCACCAGATCCCGCTCGATGAGCCCGACCGGATGCTGGAATTGCTGGCCGTGACGCTGGAAAATGACGGTTCAGTGGCCCTGCGCTTTGCCTCCGGCCGGGCTATCCGGCTGGAAATCGGCCGTCTCGCATGCCATCTGGGGGATGTGGGCGAGCCTTGGCCCACCCCCTGGAAGCCCGCCCATCCGGTCGAATAGCCCTTTCGCGTAGTGCCGGGGCCTCGACGAGGGGCGGGCATTCGTGACTGGAGCAGATGGTCGTGTCGAGCGAAGCAAACGAAAAGCTGATTCTGGCAATCCCCAAGGGACGCATCCTCAAGGAGGCGGCGCCGGTATTTGCACGCGCCGGCATCGAACCCGAGGCTGCTTTCGCCGATCCCGATGCGCGCCAGCTCCGCTTCGCCACCAACCATCCCGACCTCGACATCATCCGTGTGCGCTCGTTCGATGTCGCCACCTTCGTGGCGTTTGGCGCGGCGCACCTCGGCATCGCCGGCGCCGACGTGCTGATGGAATTCGACTATCCGGAAATCTACGCGCCGATCGATCTCGGCATCGGCAGGTGCCGACTGGCCGTCGCCGAGCCCGCCGAGATGGCGAGCAGCGACGATCCGCGGCGCTGGAGCCACGTTCGCATCGCCACCAAGTATCCCGAAGTGACGCGCAAGCATTTTGCGGCGCGCGGCGTGCAGGCGGAGTGCGTCAAGCTCTCTGGTGCGATGGAGCTGGCGCCCTCGCTCGGCCTCAGCCACCGCATCGTCGACCTGGTCGATTCGGGCCGGACACTCAAGGACAACGGCCTGGTCGAAGTCGAGCACATCGCCGACATCACCTCGCGCTTCATCGTCAACCGCGCCGCGCTCAAGACGCAGCCGGAGCGGGTCGGCGGCTGGATCGATCGTTTCCGAGAGGTCAGTCGTGCCGCCGCTTAGGCTGGATGCCTCGGCGCCGGGTTTCGAGAAAGACTTCTCCGCCTTCCTCGGGCGCAACCGGGACACCGACGAGAATGTCGACCGCGTGGTGGCCGAGATCGTGGCCGATGTGCGCGCACGAGGCGATGCGGCGCTGATCGATTACACGAAGAAGTTCGACCGGTTCGAGAGTGACGCGGCGGGCCTGCGGATCGGTGAGGCCGAACGCGCCGAAGCGGCCGCCAAGGTACCGCCGGCGGAACGCGAAGCCTTGGTATTCACCGCCAAGCGCATCGAAGCTTTCCATCGCGCGCTGCTGCCGAAAGACGTCGACTTCACGGACAGCACTGGCACAAGGCTGGGGGCGCGCTATCGGCCCGTCGATGCCGCCGGTGTCTACGTGCCGGGCGGCACCGCGGCCTATCCTTCGTCGGTGCTGATGAACATCGTGCCGGCCAAGGTGGCAGGCGTTGAGCGCATCGTCATGGTCGTGCCGACGCCCGATGGCGTGGTCAATCCGCTGGTCATGCTGGCCGCCGGCATCGCCGGCGCCGACGAGATCTGGCGCATCGGGGGCGCCCAGGCCGTGGCGGCGCTCGCCTACGGCACCCAATCGATCAAGCCGGTCGACAAGATCACCGGGCCAGGCAACGCCTACGTTGCTGCCGCCAAGCGCCGCGTCTTCGGACAGGTCGGCATCGACCTGATCGCCGGCCCGTCGGAGATCCTGGTCGTGGCCGACGCCAGCAACGATCCGGCCTGGATAGCCGCCGATCTTCTGTCGCAGGCCGAGCACGATCCCTCGTCGCAGTCGGTACTGATCGCCCAGGATCGCGCTTTTGCCGACGCCGTAGCGCACGCTGTCGAGGTCGAGCTCAAGACGATGAAGAGGGCGGAAATTGCCCGGCAGAGCTGGCGCGACAATGGCGCCATTATCCTGGTGCCCGACCTTGCGGCCTGTGCGCCGATCGTCGACCGGATTGCCGCCGAGCATGTCGAGCTTGCGCTGGAAATGCCCGCTGCCGAGGCTTTGTCGCAGAAGATCCGTCACGCCGGCGCGATTTTCCTGGGCCGCCATACGCCCGAGGCCATCGGCGACTATGTTGCCGGCACCAACCATGTGCTGCCGACTTCGCGGGCGGCGCGCTTCTCGGGCGGTCTCGGCGTCTCCGATTTCCTCAAGCGCACCTCGCTCGTGTCCTGCACGCCCGACGCCCTGGCCGCCCTCGGTCCGGCCGCGCTGGCGCTCGCCGGCGCGGAAGGTCTCGAGGCGCACGGCCGGTCGATTTCGATCCGGCTGAACCGCCGAAGCTAGGGCGCCCGCGATGCCGAAGTCGCGCCGGATCGCCGACATCGTCCTGGACGAGGAGTCCGTGGCGCGTCGCTCGCCCGAGGTCGAGCACGAGCGTGCCGTTGCCCTGTTCGATCTCATCGAGGAGAACGATTTCCGTCTCGTCGGCGGCGAACCCGGCCCCTACCGGCTGCGCGTCGGCATCTTCGAACAACGGCTGGTATTCGATGTGCGCGACGAGGGTGACCGCAAGCTGCGCGACATCGTCCTGTCGCTGACGCCCTTCCGCAAGGTCGTGAAGGACTACTTCCTGATCTGCGAAAGCTACTACGCCGCCATCAAGAAGCTCGGACCGTCGCAGATCGAGGCGCTCGATATGGGGCGCCGCGGCCTGCACAACGAGGGATCGGAGCTGCTGCGCGAGCGGCTTGCCGGCAAGATCGAGGTCGATCACGACACCGCCCGCCGGCTGTTCACCCTGATCTGCGCCCTTCACATAAAATCATGAGCGGCATGCCGGTTCGGAGCGGATTGCCCGCCAGCCTGCTCTTCGCCTGCAGCGAGAATTCGGTGCGTTCGCCGATGGCCGAGGCGCTGGCCAAGCGCCTCTACGGCCAGGCGGTCTATGTCGAATCGGTGGGCGTGCGGGCACGCGAGGTCGATGGCTTCGTCGTCGCCGCCCTGGACGAGCTCGGTATCGACGTCCATCGCCACCATGCCCAGACGTTCGAGGACGTCGATCCGTCGTCGTTCGATCTCATTGTCACCTTGTCGCCAGAGGCCCATCACCGGGCGCTGGAATTCACCCGCGGCACCGCGGCCGAGGTCGAGTACTGGCCGATGCCCGATCCGAGTGCCGTCGAAGGCTCGCGCGACGCGCAATTGCAGGCTTTCCGCGAGGCGCGCGACCTGATCATGACCCGCCTGAAAGCCCGGTTCGGCAACCCGTCCAGTCCGTCGCCCTGATACCCCGCTCTTTCCGCAACCATGGAAAGAGCGGGGCGAAGGCGGATTAGTTCGCGGTGACGCGGCCGGCGCGGTCGAGCGAGACGTCGACCTTGGCGTTGTTCTTCACCGCATGAGCACGCCATGTACCGTCCGGACCGCGCGTGAGGTCGCTCACCGCGGAGTAGCCGGCACTCTGAATGGTGGCCTTCGCATAGCTCGCCTCGGCGCTCGGGGTCCAGGATTGGGCGTGGACCGCGGTGGTGGCGGAGATCGATGTGCCAAGCAGTGCGATCGCGATAAGCGTACGATTCATGAAAACGACTCCTGTTACTCGGGGAACTTTCCCCGGGCCATTGCCGCTTCTGAATGTGAAGACAATATGGTTCACGCCATACGCGAATTTGAAAATGATCGTGACTTGACCTGATCGAGTATCAGGACCTCATCAATCCGATCGACCGCGAGTCTACTGAGCGCCGGCGTACCAGGCGCTGCGATGTGAGGTCCGGCGCGCCAGAGGCAGGTTGATGATGTCGAGGAACACCGATACCGCGCCATCGCCACCGGCGAGGTTGCCCTCGATGACCTCGACGTTGAAGACCAGCTTGTCGCCCTCGAGCTTCGGCGACTTCAGCACCATCACGGCGTCCACCACTTCGCCTTTGCCCTTGTTGAGCACCGACACCGTTGCATTGGGCGGATCCTTGGCGAAGCTGTCGGGCGCGCTGCTGCTCCATTCCTCGAGCAGGTGCTTCGTCAGCGCGTGACCGGCCGAGCGGATCGGCCGGTCGGCGAAGACGATGGCGCTGGGCGAGATACCCTCGAGGGTGAGCGTCTGGCCCGCGAGCTTGGCGCCTCGGGCGGTGAGCACGATCATCGACGGCACGAGCTGAGGCTGCTGCGGCTTGCCGATGGTCTTGCCGGCCAGTGGCGTACTCTGAGGCACACTCTGGGGCGCGCCGGCGGTCTGGGCGCCTGCCGCTTGCGGCAGGCCGAGGAAAGCCGACGCCGCGAGCAGGGCGGCGGCGAGGCGAAGGGAACGCATGCGATCTCCGATAAGGCTCAGTAGCAGGGCAGGAGGGGCGGCGCGCCGCATTGCTTCCCGTAGCGCGGATCCAGTTCCGGCGGCGGCGGAGCGCCTGCGCCGCCGGACGACTGGCCTGAGTAGTAGGGGGCGCGGGTTGGTGACGGATTGGACCACTGGCCGTTGCCGTAGGCGCTGGTGTCGTAGCGGCTGCCGATGGCCGGTGCCTCCGAGACGGTCTGGTTCTGGCCGAGATAAGTGATGCCTTGCGAACCGCCGAGGCCGAACCAGACGGTGTCGATGAAGATCGA
>CAMAYC010000002.1 GCA_945862125.1 Reyranella massiliensis 521 | reverse complement strand
TGCTGCATGACCTCGGTGCCGCGCAGCTTGATCATCGACGACAGCGGACCCGGGTTCTGGCCCGACGCCAGCTTGGAGTAAAACTCCTGCTCGAACATTTCGAGGCCGGAGATCTCGATGTCCATGCGGGCGAGCTTCTCGCGCCAGGCGGTGTCGGCCATGATCGAGTCCTCGCCTTCCGGCATCGACTGCGCCAGACGCTTCAGCTTCTCGAAGCCCGAACGCAGGCGTGGGCTATAGGGATTGCCGCCGCGCTCGAACTCGAGCAGGTACTTGGCGTAGGTCCAGCCCATGTTCTCTTCGCCGACCCGGTTCTCGACCGGCACTTTCACGTCGGTGAAAAACACCGAGTTCACTTCCTGGGTGCCGGCGCGGTTGCCGTCGGCAGTGATGATCGGCTCGACCGATATGCCGGGCGTCTTCATGTCGATCAGCAGGAACGAGATGCCCTCCTGGCGCTTGCCCTCGTTCGACGTCCGCACGAGGCAGAAAATCCAGTCGGCAGTCTGGGCAAGCGTCGTCCAGGTCTTCTGGCCGTTCACGATGTAGTGGTCGCCCTTCAGCTCGGCCTTGGTGCGCAGGCTCGCGAGATCGGAGCCCGAGCCTGGCTCGGAATAGCCCTGGCACCACAGCAGGTCGGAGTTCAGCATTGGCGGCAGGTGCCGCGCCTTCTGCTCGGCCGAACCGTATTTCATGATCACCGGCGCGCACATCTTGGGGCCGAACGGCGAGGTCCCGGGCGCGCCCGCCTTCGCCATCTCCATCTCGAAGATGTACTTCTGCGTCGTGGTGAAGCCCGGGCCGCCGAATTCCTTGGGCCAGCCGGTGCAGAGCCAGCCCTTTTTCGCCAGGCGCTTCTGCCAGTCGAGCAGCCGCTCCCGCGGCATGTAGGCGTTCCGGGCCACCTTGGATTCGCCCATGATCTCGGGCGTCAGGTTCTCTTTCAGCCAGCCGCGCACTTCCTGCTGGAAGGCCAGTTCTTCCGTCCCGAACGTCAGGTCCATTGGGGGCTCCTTCTGTCCCGGAAGGTACCGCGCCGGGTTCCGGCCCGTAAAGCGTAGGCTATGGTGTGTCCTTCGGTAGCGTTCGTCAGGAAAAATCGATGTCCCCGCCCGTTCAGCCCGTCATCAGCGACCTCAAGCTCCCCGCCTCCGCCGATGTCGTCGTGATCGGCGCCGGCATCGCCGGCAGTGCCGCCGCCTATGCACTCGCGAAAAAGGGCCTGTCGGTCGCCCTGCTCGACAAGGGCGTGGTCGGCGGCGAGCAGAGCAGCCGGAACTGGGGCTGGTGCCGTCAGCAGCATCGCGACCTGCGCGAGTTGCCGCTCGCCATGAAGAGTCTGGAGATCTGGAAGGGTCTCAATGCCGAGCTGGGCATGGAAACCGGCTTCCGACACACCGGCCTCCTCTACGTCACCACGGAGCGCAACGATTTCGCCGAGTGGGAAGAATGGACCCTGCGTGCGCGCGAGTACCAGATGCACAGCCGCGTTCTCAGCGCCACTGAGGCCAAGGCGATGACGCCGGGCAGCGCGCCCGACTGGATTGGCGGGATCCACTCCCCGACCGATGGCCGGGGCGAGCCCTCCCTTGCCTCGCCCGCGCTCGCCGAAGCGGCGCGCAAGCTGGGTGCCACCATCCACCAGAACTGCGCCGCCCGCGGCCTCGACATCGCCGGCGGCAAGGTGTCCGGCGTGATCACCGAGCAGGGCCTCATTCGCACGCAAGCCGTGCTGTGCGCCGGCGGTGCCTGGAGTTCGCTGTTCTGCCGGCGCCACGGTCTCAGGCTGCCGCAGGCCGGTGTGCGCTCGACGTCTTTCGCCACGATGGAAGCGCCGCAAGTGACGGACGGCGGCCTCTCCATGCCCGGCGTCACCATCCGGCGGCGGCTCGACGGCGGCTACACGGTGGGCCTGGGCGGACGTGGCACGGTGGATCTCTCGCTTCAGGGTCTGCTCTATGCCCGGCAATTCCTGCCGACCGCCCAGAAACGGCGCAAAGGACTGACCTTCGCGGTGGGGCGCACGTTCTTCCAGGGGCCGGAAGGTTTCGCCAACTGGTCGTTCGACCGCGTTTCCCCCTTTGAGCGCCAGCGCACCTTCGATCCCGCGGCCGATCCACGCCTCGTGCAGGAAGGCCTCGCCACACTCGGCGAGCACTACCCGGCGCTCAAGGGGCTGAAAATCGCGCATGCCTGGGGAGGCCTGATCGACTCCACGCCCGACGGCATACCGGTGATCTCGGCCGTGGATTCGATGCCCGGGCTCTATCTCTCCACCGGCTACACCGGCCACGGCTTCGGCATCGGGCCTGCAGCGGGACGACTGGCCGCCGACCTCGTGGCCGGCGACCCGCCGATCGTCGATCCCCATCCCTTCCGCTACAGCCGCATGATCGACGGCACCGATCTCGGCGCGCCGGGGATGATGTAGGTCGTCAGGCGACCTTCTTGGCAAGATGCGGGAACATCGCGAGGCGGGCGGCGTCGTCCATCTCGGTCTTGAAGGTGTGCTTGTCCTTCAGGGCGAGTGCCCGCACCGCCGCCGGGCGGGCGCTGATCTCGGCGAGATGACGCTGCAGGTTGGGAAATTGCTTGGGCGCATCCGGTCCCAGCACGAAGGGGATCAGGCGCGACCAGCCCCAGACCGCCATGTCGACGATGCCGTAGGCCTCGCCGCACATGAACTGGTGCTTGCCCAGCCGCGCCTCGAGGATGCCCCAGTGACGCTGGGCCTCGAAGGTGTAGCGGTTGACGGCATATTCCTTGGGCTCAGGCGCGAAGTTCCGGAAGTGAACGGACTGGCCCGAGTAAGGACCGATGCCCGAGGCCACGAACATCAGCCACGACAGCATCTCGCCCCGCTCCTTCAGCGACTTGCCGGGTAGGAATTTCCCGGTTTTTTCTGCCAGGTAAAGCAGGATCGCATTGCTGTCGAAGACGGTGGCGTCGCCATCGACGATGACCGGAACCTTGGCGTTGGGATTGATCGCCAGGAACTCCGGCGTGTGCTGCTCGCCCTTGCGCGTGTCGACCGGGAATAGCTCGTAGGGCAGGCCCATCTCTTCCAGGCAGAGCGCCACCTTGGTCGGGTTCGGCGCGGTATTGTAATAGAACTTGATCATGCTTCTCTCCGTGGTTCGGTATTCGGGCGTTTGCTATTCGGGCTTGGCGCCCGATTGTTTGATGATGGGATCCCAGAAGGCCATCTGGTCATCGTAGAACTTCTTGGCCGTGACCGGCGTCGAATCGATCAGCTCGATGGCCAGTTCATCCGACCTCTTCACCATGTCGGGCTGCTTCAGCGCCTTGTTGAAGGCGGCGTTCAGCTTGTCGATGATCGGTTGTGGTGTCTTGGCCGGCGCATAGGCCGCGTACCAGGTGTTGATCGAGAACGGAATGCCCAGGGCTTCCTGCACCGTCGGCACGTCGGGCAGCTGCGGCAGCCGCTTGTCGGCCGCCACGGCCAGCACACGCGCCTTGCCGCCGTCGATGAAGCCCTTGCTCGACTGCAACGTATCGACCTGGAAGGCGTGCCGGCCGGCGATCATGTCGACCATGCCCGGCGCCGAGCCGCGATAGGGTACGTGCAAAGCCTCGCCGCCGGTACGCTCGGCGAACAGGTAGCTTGCGAGGTGGATCATGCCGCCATTGCCGGACGAGGCGTAAGAGTACTTGCCCTTGTCCTTGCGCAGCATGGCCGCCAGTTCGCCGATCGTCTTGGCGCCGTCCATCGGCGCCAGGATGATCAGCGGCACGCTCGCGACATAGGCGATGGCCGCAAGCCCATTCACTGGATCGTAGCCCAGTGCCTTGCCGTAGAGCGCCGGCGCCATGGCCATGGTCGAGGCGCTGAACAACAGCGTGTAGCCGTCGGGCTTGGCGTCGGCCACCATCGCGGTGCCGATGTTGCCGGTGGCGCCCGGCTTGTTGTCGACCAGGACCTGCTGCCCCAGGATTTCGCTGAGGCGCGGCGCCAGCAGGCGGCCGACGACGTCGGTCGGACCGCCGGCGGCGAAGGCGATGATCATGCGGATCGGCCGGTCGGGATAAGTTTCCTGCGCCCTTGCCGGGGTCGAGGCGGCCGACGTCGAGACGGCCAGGGCGGCACCCGCAACCAGTGCCTGCCGTCGTCCGATACCTCTCATGCTTTCCTCCCTTTTGGTGTCACTCTAGGGCTATGCTTGCGCCGCGCAAACGGAGGGAAACCGCATGGCAAACCGTATCAATCGGGCCATCGAGCTCCTGGAAGCCGACCAGGCTATCTACTACGACGGCCCGCACACCGGCCATGTGCTGACCTACGAGCAGGGCCGCAAGGATGCCAAGACCTGGGCCGACTATATCAATGTCGGCATGGAACACGGCGCCTTCGACATGACCGGGCTGGAGGCCTACATGCGCGGGCTGGTCGATGGCGGGCCGACGAATTCGGGCCATCGCACGCCGACGGTGATCGTCGAGGCGCCGGTCAACGGCATCGACGGTCCGAATGTCATCTTCAACGCCTGGCAGTTCCGTCAGATCCTCGCGCGCGGCGTCCACGGCATCCTGCTCTGCCAGGCAGAGTCGGCCGACGCCGTCCGGGAGTTCGTCCGCGCCTGCCGCTTCCCGCACCACAAGGCAGGCATCGACAAGATCGGAACAGGCTCTCGCGGCCGTGGCTCTGAGCCGACCGCCTCTCCCGTCTGGGGCATTGATCAGCAAGATTATTTTGAGCGCTGCGAGCCCTGGCCGCTTAGCCCCAAAGGGGAGCTTCTGCTCGGCGTAAAGATTGAAAGCCCACCGGGCGTCGCTTGTTGCGAGGAAATCTTGGCGGTGCCTGGTTTGGGTTTTGCCGAGCTGGGCCCGGGCGATTTGGGCCTTTCGCTGGGCTACACAACCCTGCAGCGCCGGCCCTACCCGCCCGAGATGGAAGCGGCCCGCGCCAGGGTCTTCGCCGCCTGCAAGAAGAACAAGCTCGCCTTCCTCGAAGGGGCCACGCCGGACAAGATCGCCGCCAGCCTGGACGAAGGCGTCCGTGTGATCTCCGGCCATAGCCCCGAGGCGGCAAAGGTCGGCCGCGCGCACCAGAAGCGGACGATTCCGGTTTAGGAACTCCACGATGAAGAAACCAACCCGCCGCGACGTCACCATGGTCTCGGTCGCCATCGGCGCCGTTGCGGCAGCAGGCGCTCAGGCGCGAACAGCGCTCGCGATCGACAACGCCTCAATGGGCGACGTGATCGAGGCCCTGGCCGAGGGCAAGACGACGGCGACGGCGCTCACCCAGGCGTATCTCGCGCGGATAGAAGCTTACGATCGCAGCGGGCCGGCCCTCAATTCCGTGCGCGAGCTCAATCCCGAAGCTCTGGCGATCGCCGGGCGCCTCGACAACATCAAACCTTCAGCCAAACAGCCGCTCGCCGGGGTACCGATCCTGATCAAGGACAATATCGCGACGGGCGACAAGCAGCACACGACCGCGGGCTCCCTGGCCCTCGAGACGGCGCGCGCCAGGGACGACGCGATCGTCGTCAAACGACTGCGCGCCGCGGGCGCCGTGATTCTCGGCAAGGCCAACCTGACCGAATTCGCCAACATCCTCGCGGTCGGCATGCCGTCGGGTTACAGCTCGCTCGGCGGCTACGTGAAGAACTCCTACTCGACAGACTTGATGGTCGATCAAGTTGTGCCGCTCGTGCAGCCCGGTGGCTCGAGTGCCGGCTCGGCGGTCGCAGTAGCCGCCGGGCTGTGCGCGGCGGCGATCGGCACCGAGACCTCGGGTTCGCTGCTCAGCCCCGCCACTCAGAACGGAGTCGTAACGGTCAAGCCGACAGTCGGTTTGATAAGCCGCAGCGGCATCATCCCGATATCGCACAGCCAGGATACCGCCGGGCCGCTCACCCGCACCGTGCGCGATGCCGCAATCCTGCTGAACGTGCTCGCCGCACGCGACCCGCAGGATCCGGCAACGCAGCACCAGCAGCGGCCGCAGGACTATACGGCTGAACTGGACAAGGACGGCTTGAAGGGCGCTCGCATCGGTCTCCCGAGCGATCCGGACGATCCGCTGAACGATCCCTTCTACGGCACTCTTCCTCAACGTTCTAAGGATGTGATGGCGCAAGCAGCCAAGACGCTGCAGGATCTCGGCGCCACGATCGTACGCGCCGCCATTCCGCCGATCGGCTGGATCGGCGGACCCGGCACGACGATGGCCGTGCTCAATCGCAATCCGCTCGGCCTCAACAAGGGCACGCCAGCGCCGGCGTCGCTGGTGTTCATCTACGAGCTCAAGCGCGACCTCAATCTCTATCTACGCCACTGGGCAACCGGCACGAACACCAAGACGCTGGCAGACGTCATCGCCTTCAATACGGCCAACGCCGACAAGGCCTTGCGTTACGGTCAAGACCTGTTCCTGGCCGCACAGGCGACCAAGGGTGATCTTTCCGAGTTGGAATACAAGTCCGCGCGGGCAATGGACTTGATGGCCGCAAAGAAGCGTGGGCTCGATGCCTACATGACTGGGCACAAGCTCGATGCCGTGATGTTGCCGGGGGCGATCGGCTCGGCGCTCGCGGCCAAATCGGGATATCCCAGCGTGCAGGTGCCGGGCGGTTTCATCTCCGGCGTCGGCGCCAAGGAAACACCGGATTATCCGCTCGGCATCACCTTCGCCGGCCGCGCCTGGAGCGAAGCCAAGCTGCTGCGTCTGGCCTATGCTTACGAGCAGGCGTCAAATGCCAGGCGTCCGCCGCCCGGCCTACCGGCGCTATAGCGAACGCAGCGCCTAGACGGCAATCACCACGCCGTCGTGGCCGGGGTCGGCACCGCCGTCGAGGCCGTCCTCGTGGATGCGAATGGCATGTACGGCGGCGAAGCCGAAGGTGTAGGGGCTGCGGGCGACGGGATAGCCCTGCCCTCGCAGTTCATTCTCGACCCTGCCCTGGATGCGATTGGAAATATCGATCGTGTCCGACGTCGCGGAGAAGCGCGGCGCGCTCACCGCCTCGACCATGGTCATGTCGAAGTCGAGCGCGTTCAGGATCACGTGCAGCACCCCCATGGCGATCTGGGTGGCCCCGGGCGCACCGATGATGAGGTGCGGCTTGCCGTCCTTGAAAAGGATCGACGGCACGACCGAGCTGAAGCGCGCCTTGCCCGGCGCGATCGAGCCGGCGCGGCCCGGCCGCGGATCGAACACGCCCATGCAGCCATTGTACATGAAGCCGAGCCCCGGCGTGACGACGCCCGAGGGCATGCCGAGCGAGTGGGTCATGGTGAAACAGTTGCCACTCCTGTCGAGAACGGAGATGTGCGTGGTGTCCTTGGAGATGGCGCCCGAGTTGAAACGCGGAACCTCGGCCTTCACGCCGCGCCTGATCTGGTCGGCCATCTCCTTGGCATAGGCCTTGGAGGTCAGCCGCTCGACCGGAACATCGACGAATTTCGGATCGCCGACATGGGCGTCCTTGTCGATGGTCGCACGCTTCATCGCTTCCGACACGATGCGCAGATATTCCGACCCGCCATGCTCCATCCCGCGGAGATCGAAATTCTCCAGGATGTTCAGCATCTCGATCAGCATCACGCCGCCGCCCGGCGGCTGGTTGGATGAGACCTTGTAGCCGCGATAGTCGCCCCACAGCGGCGCGTTGCGCGTGGGCTTCCACGCCTTCAGGTCCTCGATCGACAGCAGCGCCTCGTTCTTCTTCATGTCCTCGGCGATCGCCTGGGCGATTTCGCCCGAGTAGAAGGCATCGGCTCCGCCCTTGGCGATGGCCCGCAAGGTCTGGCCGTAGTCGCGGTTGACGACCTTGTCGCCGACGCGCTTCGGCGTTCCATCCGGCCGGCAATAGAGCGCGCGGGCCGCCGGCGTGAATCCTGTTCGCTCGAAATTGGGGGCGCGGCCGAAGGCGCCGTCGTCCGACCACCAGTAGTGAACGTGCGGCCGCACCGTCCAGCCGTTCTCGGCCCAATGGATGGCCGGCTCGACGATGCGCGACCACGGCAGGCTGCCGTGCTCCTTATGTGCCTCGTAGTACATCTTCAGATTGGCCGGCGCGCAGATCGACTTGTAGCCGATGTCGTTGACGCGGCCCTGCAGGATGAAGCCGTAGCCGTCGCGCGCCTCACTCTCGATCAGGTTCGCCCACATGTCGGGCCGCGCGGCGAGCGGTGCCGGCGCATGGGCGTCGATGTAGCCGTGGAACTTCTTGCCCGGCATGTAGATGCCGCAGCTTCCGAAACCCGCGATTCCGCACATCAAAGGATCGACCACGCCCTGCACCAGCGCGCAGGCGATGCCGGCATCGACGGCGTTGCCGCCCTCGCGCAGCACATCGGCCCCCGCCTCCGTCGGTTCGGGCTGCGGGGCCACAATCATCGCCTGCTTCTGGTAGCGCACGGTGTTCCTCCAACGCTTGGTTGGTGGGACTCAATCCCAACCGTTGCGCTTGCGCAACACGGCAGTCGCCGGCGCCAGGGCGAGGCCCTTGCCTTGAACCGTCGGCAGCCATTCGGCCAGCGCCTGCAACGTCGCCTCGTGCGGATGGCCGATGGCCACGACGAAGCCCTGCCGGCGCGCCACGGCCTCGGCCTCGGCGAGCTTGCGGCGCACTGCCTCGACCGATTCCTCGTCGTCGAGGAAGACGTGACGCACGATGGCGGGCACGCCCAGCTCCTGCGCTGTCTGCTCGCCGACGGATTGCGCTGTGGTGCGCGAGTCGAGGAACATGAGGCCACGCGGCTTCATCTGCCGTAGCGCCGTTTCCATGCCCGGCCGGAAAGCCGTGAAGCGGCTGCCCATGTGATTGTTGACGCCGGCAAAGCCCTCGAAGCTGTCGAGCGCCGCCGCCGTGCGCTGACGGATCTCCACGTCGCTCATCGACACCAGCAGCGCGCCGGGACCGGGATCGTTTCGCCCGTTGGGTTCCATCGGCAGGTGCAGCATCAATTCATGTCCGCGGGCGCGTGCCGCCCGCGCCTGCTCGCGTAGATCCTTAGCATAGGGCAGGAACGACATGGTGAGCGGGCCCGGCAGCTCCCAGGCGCGCTTGGAACGGGGTCGGTCGAGGCCGACGTCGTCGATCACGATGGCGATCAGCGGCCTGGCATTCAGGTCGCGGAACGGCACCGCGTTGCGCCGCCAGGCCTGATCGGCCGCCTGCTGCGACGGCTTGGCGGCCGTACGCGGCTTTTCCTCGAGCGTCGGTCGCGGCTTTCCCGGTTCGACCTCGGTGTATTTGGGCAGGCCGGGAATATCTTCTATGCGCGCATATTTCGGTTCAGGCTCAGCTGGTGTGCCGCGCTTCATGTCCTCGATCGTCTCGCGCGCCAACCGGTCTCGGTCGAGCATTTCGAGCCAACCGGCGCCGAAATAGCCACCGACAAGACTGCCCAGGAACAGCAGCAGGAGACCGACCGCGACCGCGCGCCAGCGATGCGCTTCGATCCACGTCGCGACGGCACGAAACGGAGTCTGCAGACGCTCGAGACGGGACGGTGGCGGTTTCGGACTCCTTCTGTTCGCCTTCCCGCTTCTGTTCTTCCTCGACGCCATATCAACGTTCCGCCCTAACGCGTTGCCGCAACGCCATTATTTCGCCTTAGTTCAGAGCGGCCGTCGAAACATACGTTACAGACCGCTGAGCGACTTCACCACCCTGAGGTCAGGCTCACCCGAGCGTCCGCCCTCGCGCCGGAAGCCGAGACGTTTGACGAGCGCAAGCATCTTGTCATTTTCGCGCAACACATGGCCCATCACGCGCTTGATGCCGCGCGACTTGGCGTAGTGCAGCACATGCGCCAGCAGCAGCGTGCCGTAGCCCCGGCCCTGACGATCGGAGGCGACGACCAGGGCGAATTCCGCCTGCTCGAACCCGGGATCTGCGGCAAGGCGGCCCACGCCCAGCAGCATGTCGCCATCGAGCAACAGAAACGCCATCTCGCGGTCATAGTCGATCTGGGTGAGACGTGCCGCCATCTCGTGACTGAGTTCACGCAGCGGCCCAAAGAAGCGCATGCGGACATCCTCGCGCGACAAGCGGCGGACGAAGCCGTCGAGCAGTGCCTCGTCCTGCGGGCGGATCGGGCGAATCCGCAGCTTCTCCTCGTTGTGGCGAACCTCGGTCTCGAGGTCGACCGGATAGGGCCTGATGGCAAACCGCGCCGCCCGCTCCTGACCCGCCTCGGGTTTGCGCACCACGATGCGGGCATCGAGCGCCAGCACGCCCTCGGCATCGGCCAGCAGCGGATTGATGTCGAGTTCGGCGATTTCGCCCACGTCGGCGATGAGTTGCGACAATCGCACCATGGCCTCTGCCACCGCGCCACGGGCCGCCGGCGCCCGGTCACGATAGCCACGCAGCAGCCGGTCGACGCGGGTGCGGCTGAGTGCATCCTCGGCCAGCACGAGGTCGAGCGGCGGCAGTGCCAGCGCCTTGTCGTCCACCACCTCGGCCGCGACGCCGCCGTGGCCGACCAGCAGGATCGGGCCGAACACCGGATCCTCCGCGGCGCCCAGGATCAGCTCGATCGCATGCGGTCTCTTGATCATCGGCTGCACGACGAAGCCGTCGATCCTGGCCTTGGGCGCCTTCACCAGCGCATTGCCGGTCATGGTGCGCACGGCATCGGCGACGGCCTGTTCCGAGCCGAGATCGAGCGCCACGCCGCCGACGTCGCTCTTGTGCGTGATCTGGCGCGACAGGATCTTCACCGCGACGGGAAAGCCGATGCGCACGGCGGCGGCAACGGCCTCGGCGGCATCGAGCACGATCTCCGTCGACACGACGGGAATGCCGTAGGCCGCCAATACACGCTTGGCTTCCGGCTCGGTCAGGATCTCGCGCCGCTCGGCCAGGGCGCCGTGGACGATGGCGCGCACCAGATTGGTGTCAGATCGCGCCTCTGGCACCGACGGCGGCGTGCGCTGGAGCGCACGCTGGCCGCGGCGATACTGGACGATATGCATGA
This sequence comes from Reyranella massiliensis 521, assembly GCA_945862125.1. Classification (GTDB taxonomy): domain Bacteria; phylum Pseudomonadota; class Alphaproteobacteria; order Reyranellales; family Reyranellaceae; genus Reyranella; species Reyranella massiliensis_A. Next base: position 78,429 of record CAMAYC010000002.1, on the reverse strand, counting down.
AGCCGCGCACGGCGCGCAGCGGCGTGTCGTAGGCCGGCATGCCGGCGGCATGCAGCACCTCGCGGCCGGCCGCCGCCTGGGGCCCGCCGATCCAGCAGCCGATCACGGGCACGACCTTGGCGCCGGCAGCGCCCGCGATCGCCCGCGCCGCGTCCTCCGCCGGGGTGAGCGCGGTCGGCACGTTCATCGCCAGCACCGCGCCGACGCCGCGATCGTCGGCCAGTGCATCGAGGGCTGCGGCATAGCGCGGTCCGTCAGCGTCGCCCACGATGTCGACCGGATTGCCGCGCGACCAGGCTCGCGGCATGTGCTTGTCCAGTTGATTGAGCGTCTTGGGCAGCAGCGTCGACAGCTCGCCGCCTTCGTCCATCAGGAGATCGGTGGCGATGATGCCGACACCGCCGCCGTTGGTCAGGATCGCCAGTCGCTCGGTGCGCGGCGAGATGCCGTAGGCCAGCGTCTCGGCGGCATCGAACAGTTCGCCCAGTCCCCGCACCCGTACGAGGCCGGCGCGCGCGAAGGCCGCATCGTAGACCGCGGCCGATCCCGCCATCGAGCCAGTATGCGAGGCCGCGGCCTTGGCGGCGGCGGCATGACGGCCGGCCTTCAGCACGATCACCGGCTTTATGCGCGCCACACCCCGCGCCGCCGACATGAACTTGCGCGCATGGGTGATGCCCTCGACGTACATCAGGATGGCACGCGTCCCGGGATCGCGCGCCAGCATGTCGAGCACGTCGCCGAAATCGACGTCGCTCATGTCGCCCATGGAAATCAGATGCGAGAAGCCGATACCCTGCGCCGAGCCCCAGTCGGCGAGCCCGGCCAGCACCGCGCCCGACTGCGCAACGGCGGCGATGCGCCCGGCCTTGAGATTTCCCGGCCCGAAACTGGCATTGAGCCCCAGGCTCGGCATGGCATAGCCGATGGTATTGGGCCCCACGACACGCAGCAGATGCGGTTTGGCGGCGCGCAGGATGCGCCGCCGCCAGCGCGCATTCACCTGGGCACCGTCTGCGCCGTTGCCCGGACCGGCGCTGATCACCACTGCGACCCGGGTGCCGCGCTCGCCCAGTTCGAGGATCAGGCGCGGAATCGTCTCCGCCGGCGTCATGACGACCGCGAGGTCAGCCACTTCCGGAACGTCCGCGAGCTTGCGATATACCCGCCGGCCCTCGATCTCGCCGCCCTTGGTGTTGACGAGATGGATATTGCCCTGAAAACCGCCAGTCAGCAGGTTGTGGGTCACTGCCGCACCGACCGAGCCGGGGCGCACGCTGGCCCCGATCGCCACGATCGATTTCGGTGCCATGAGCTTGTCGAGGTTGCGGGTGGACATCGTCTCGTCCTATCGCCAACAATTATGGTGGAGCCATGACAGCGAAGCCGGACGCGAACAAGGTCGAAGCCGTCGCAGTCGAATTGCGGCTCGATCGCATCTCGCGCCTCTACAATTCACTCGACCCCGCGCCTTTCCATGAAAAGGAGCTCGAGGCCGCCGCCGACGAGTACATTGTCGGGTCGGCCGAAGATGTCGGCGGCCGGCCGTTTCGGCTCGTGATCATGCTGCCGCAGGATGAACTGGCGCGGCCGGAGGCGGCGCAGATTCCCGTCTCGATCCGCAACCACTTCGCGCTGCGCGAACGCAACGAACACCGCCGCCTGCGGGCCGAATGGCATCGCGGCCGCATCAGCCTCCTCATCGGTCTCGCGTTCCTCGCCGCGTGCCTGCTCGCCCGCGAGCTATTGACGACATCCGAGACGACAACCACACGCATCCTCGACGAAGGCCTGCTGATCGTCGGCTGGGTGGCGATGTGGGGGCCGCTCGACGTCTTCCTCTACGGCTGGTGGCCAATCGCCGGACGCCGCCGCCTGTACGCCGATCTTGCCCGCCTCGATGTCGAACTGCGGCCGCTCGAATTATGATGCTGATCGGGGTCAACCGCTCACCCTATACGCGCCGTGTTGCGATCACGCTGCAGGCCTACGACGTGGCATTCGAGCAGCGTGACCTCTCGGGATTCGCGGACCGTGCGGAAGTGCGCGCCAGCAACCCGCTGGGCCGCATTCCCGCCCTCGTCCTCGACAGTGGCGAGACGCTGATCGACAGCGGCGCCATCGTCGATCATCTCGACGAGACCTATGGCGGCGACCGGCCGCTCACGCCGGCCGCGGGCGCGGACCGCCGCGCCGTGCTGAAGGTCGCGGCCCTCATGATGGGTGCCTGCGACAAAGGGCTTCAGGCCGCCTACACGCGCAACCACACGCCGGCGGAAAAAATTCACCAGCCGTGGATCGACGACTGCAATGCCCAGGTGACGAATGCGCTGGCCGCGGTCGACGCCATGATCGATCCGTCCGCCCCCTATCTGCTGCTCGGCCGCCTCACCCAGGCCGACATCGCCGCCTTCGTCGCCGAACGCCTGGCGCGCGGCATCGGCCTCGATACCGATGCAGCGATGCCGCGCCTGCGCACGCTCACACGGAAGTTGGCGACAGAGTTTCCCTTCAGCTCGACCGAGCCGCCAGCCACCTAGAACAGGCTTGGGCCGTTCATCATCACGAGCCCGCAGACGATGACGACGGCGGCCGCCACACGCCGGCCGCCGAACGGCTCGCCCAGCAGCAGCGTGCCGATCAGGGCGCCGAACAGCACCGAGGTTTCGCGCAAGGCCGCGACATGCGCCATCGGCCCCAGCACCAGCGCATAGATCGCGATGCCGTAGCCCAGGTTGGCGATCACGCCGCCCATCACGCCGCGATACCAGGTGCGCTTGAGATGCCCCCATACCGTGTCGGGGCGTAGCACGAACGCCAGCACCAGCAGCCATGGCCCTTCCAGCACGCAGAGCCAGGCGATGTAGGAGATGCGGTGCTCAAAGCTCGGCCCGGCACTGCGCACGCCCAGCCCGTCGGCGATGATGTAAGCCGCGATGGTGACTCCCGTCAGCACCGCGAACAGCGTCGCCAGCCCATGCCGGGCGCCCGGTCGCGGCACGACGTTGCGCAGCGGCATGGCCAGCGCCACCAGCCCGAAGCTCAGCAGAAACACACCGACGATGTCCTGGGTACGAAGCTCCTCTCCGATGAACCGGCCCGACACCAGCGCCACCAGCAATGGACCGAGGCCGCGGGCGATCGGATAGGTATGGCTGAGGTCGCCGTACGAATAGGCCTTCAGCAGGAACGTGTAATAGAGGACGTGGATCAGCACGGAGGCGATCAGGAACTTCCATGCCGCCGGTTCGATGATCGGCACGAACGGCACGACGCAAAGCCCCATCACCGTGCCGGTGGTCATGATCACGCCGAACGTCGCCAGCCGGTCCGAGCTGTCGGACTTCAGGATAGCATTCCACGTGGCGTGCATCAGGGCTGCCGCCAGCAACAACGCGACAATGAAGGGTTCGACGACCAGGGGGGCGCTTTCTTTTCTTGTTACCGTTACATTACGCCCAACGACGCGCCGTGAGAACCGGCGGACGCACATAGGTGGGTGGAACGAAATGACGGTGGAAGCCTACAAGGCAGCTCGCGAGTTCCTGCTCGCGAACCGCACCAACTACGACACGGCCTACCGCGATTTCCGCTGGCCCCAGATCGAGCGCTTCAACTGGGCACTCGACTGGTTCGACGGCGAACTTGCGCGCGGGCCGTTGGCGAACAAGCCTGCCCTCACGATCGTGGGCGACGGCGCCGCCAGCCTCACGTTTGCCGAGCTTTCGGAACGCTCGAACCGCGTCGCCAATGGGCTCCGCGCACTGGGTGTGAAGCGCGGCGACCGCATCCTCTTGATGCTGGGCAATTTCGCGCCTCTCTGGGAGACGATGCTGGCGGCCATGAAACTCGGCGCCGTCGTGATCCCGGCCACCACCCTGCTCACGCCCACCGATCTCGCCGACCGTTTCGAGCGCGGCCGCGCCCGCCATGTCGTGGCAGGATCAGGCGAAGCCGCCAAGTTTGCGGACTTCGACAAGAGCCTGACGCGCATCGCCATCGGCGACACGCCGGCCGGCTGGCACGCCTATGCCGATCTTCTAAAGGCCTCGCCCGACTTTACGCCCGACGGCCCGACCGAGGCCGACGACCCGATGCTGCTCTATTTTACCTCGGGCACGACGGCCAAGCCCAAGCTGGTGCTGCATTCGCACCGCAGCTACCCCGTCGGCCATCTCACAACCATCTACGCGCTCGGCCTTCGCCCCGGCGACGTCCACCTCAATATCTCCTCGCCTGGTTGGGCCAAGCATGCGTGGAGCTGTTTCTTCGCGCCATGGATCGCGGGCGCTACGATTTTCATCGCCAACCAGCCGCGCTTCAACGCGCGTGTCCTGCTCGATGCCATCGTCGCCAACGGCGTGACCACGCTCTGCGCGCCGCCCACCGTGTGGCGCATGCTGATCCAGGAAGATCTGAAGAACTGCAAAACGAAGTTGCGCGAAGTGGTGGCGGCCGGCGAGCCGCTCAATCCAGAAGTGATCGAGCAGGTCGAGAAGGCCTGGGGCCTCACCATCCGCGATTTCTACGGCCAGACCGAGACCACGACGCAGGTCGGCAACCCACCCGGCCAGCCGATCAAGCCGGGTTCGATGGGCCGTGCGCTCCCCGGCTACCGTATCCGCCTGCTCGACGCCGACGATCGTGACGCCGAGGAAGGCGAGATCTGCATCGACCTCGCTCACCGCCCGGCCGCCCTCATGCAGGGTTATCAGCAGGACGACGGCTCGATCGCGCCGCTCTCGGGCAACGTCTATCGCACCGGCGACGTCGCCTCGCGCGATGCCGACGGCTACCTCACCTACGTCGGTCGCGCCGACGACGTCTTCAAGGCGTCCGACTACCGCATCAGCCCGTTCGAACTCGAAAGCGTCCTGATCGAGCATCCCGCCGTCGCCGAGGCCGCCGTCGTGCCAGCGCCCGACGCGATGCGCCTCGCCGTTCCGAAGGCCTACATAACCCTGACGGCCAGAGGCAAGCCCGACCGCGCCACGGCGCTTTCGATCTTCCAGCATCTGAAGGGCCGTCTCGCCCCCTTCAAGCGCATCCGCCGCCTGGAATTCGCAGAGCTGCCCAAGACCATCTCCGGCAAGATCCGTCGCGTTGAACTCCGCCGCGACGAGGAAAAGCGCGCTGCCGAGAACCGGCGTGGTCCCGGCGAATTCCGGGAAGAGGATTTCCCCGAACTGGCGACAGGCTGAAGAACTGATAGACTGAAGCTATGATTCTCCTGATCGATAACTACGACAGCTTCACCTACAACCTCGTCCACTTTCTGGGCGATCTCGGCGCGAAGTGCGTCGTGCATCGCAACGACAAGATCACGGTCGACGAGGCCATCGCGCTGAAGCCCGCCGGTATCGTGCTCTCGCCCGGCCCTTGCACGCCGAACGAGGCCGGCATTTGCATGGATCTCATCCGCGCCGCCGCCAAGGAACAGGTGCCGTTGCTCGGCGTCTGCCTCGGGCACCAGGCGATCGGTCAGGTGTTCGGCGGCCAGGTGGTGCGCGCGCCGCAGCCGATGCACGGCAAGCTGTCGGGCGTCGAACACAAGAACCAGAGCGTGTTCGAGGACGTGCCCTCGCCCTTCCAGGCGACGCGCTATCATTCGCTGATCGTCGACCGCAAGGGCTTCCCTAAGGATCTCGACGTCACCGCCGAGACCGGCGATATCATCATGGGCCTGCGCCACAAGACGCTGCCGATCCACGGCGTGCAATTCCACCCCGAGAGCATCGCCTCGGAGCACGGCCACAAGATCCTCGAGAATTTCCTCAAGATTGCCGGCGAACACCCGGGCCAGCAGAACAAGAAAGCGGCTTAGACTCTTCCGGACCGCGCGCGTCCCGCGCGCTCATGAGGCGCGCGGGACGCGCGCGGTCCACTTGACCATGAGGGTACCATGCTGAGCCGCCGCCTCCTGCTCGCTTCGACTTGCTTCCTCCCATTGCCCGCCTTCGCGCAAGCCTGGCCCGCCAAGCCGATCCGCATCATCGTGCCCTTCCCGGCCGGCCAGGCGACCGACATCCTGGCGCGTGTCATGGCCGACCAGCTCACCAAGGCGCTGGGCCAGCAGGTGATCGCCGAGAATCGCCCTGGCGCGGGCGGCAGCATCGGTGCCGACGTCGCAGCCAAGGCGGCGCCCGACGGCTACACGCTGCTGATGGTCACGATCTCGACCCACGGCATCGGGCCGGTGCTTTATCCGAAGCTGCCCTACGACGCTCAGAAGGACTTCGCGCCGATCGCCAACATCGGCCTCACGCCGCAGGTCCTGATGACCAGCCTCAAGAGCGGCATCACCTCGGTGCCGGAACTGATCGCCAAGGCCAAGACGGGCGATCTCAACTACGGCTCCTCGGGCAACGGCTCGGCCAGCCACCTCGCGGTCGAGATGCTGAAGAGCGCGGCCGGCATCAAGCTCACGCACGTGCCCTTCAAGGGCAATGCCGATGCCCAACTCGCGCTGCAGAGCGGCGACATCCAACTCCTGTCGGATGCCATCCCCGGCGCCATCGGCCCGGTGAAGGCCGGCAAGGTGAAAGCGATCGGCATCGCCGACCAGCGCCGCTCGCCCTTCCTGCCCGATCTGCCCACCGTCGCCGAACAGGGCCTCCAGGGTGTCGTCGCCGTCGGCTGGATCGGCCTGTCGGCGCCCGCCAAGACGCCTGAGCCCATTCTCGACAAGCTCAGCGCCGAGGTAATGCGCATCCTCAAGGATCCCGAGGTGCTGGAGAAGCTCAGGAGCCTGTCCTTCGTGCCGGCCGAGGAATCGCGCCAGGAGTTCGAGGCCTATATCGCCATCGAGAACACCAAGTGGCGCAAGATCGTCCAGGATGCGGGCGTGAAGATCGAGTAGCCAAAATCCAGCGACGATCCAATATCACGAAATAAGTAATTTCGTATTATTTCAGTAACTTATAAAGGTATCCTAACTTTAGGATTGCCAGTTAGCTGGCGACGCCAAACCCCGCCCGGGTGACCGCCTTCGTGATGGCGGCAATGTCGGCGTCGGCCGGGAGACGCATCTCCCCGCTCTTGAGATCGACCGAGATCGGCGCGGTGCCGGCGCCGGTGGCGGCACGGGTGACGGCCTTTACGCAGCCGTCGCAATCCATGCCGGTGACCTTGAGGATGAGTTCTTGAGCCATGTGATATAGCTAGCCGCCCGCCGGCCCGGCCGGCAAGAGGCAAATCCGGACGGAGTTTTGGTGAGCGGCGATATCGACGATTTTCGTGGCCTTCTGGCCAAGGTCGGCAACGGCGAATCCCTGGGGATCGACGAGGCGGAGCGCGCCTTCGAGATCATGACCTCGGGAAACGCCACCCCGGCCCAGATGGGCGCCTTCCTGATGGGCCTGAAAGTGCGCGGCGAGACTGCCCAGGAGCTGGCCGGCGGATCCCGGGCGCTCCGGGCCAAGGTCCTGCGCGTCCGGGCGCCTGAGGGCGCCATCGACATCGTGGGCACCGGCGGCGACCACCACGGCACCTACAATGTCTCGTCCTGCTCGGCCTTCGTCGTGGCTGGCGCGGGCGTCCCCGTCGCCAAGCACGGCAACCGCGCGTTCACCTCCAAGTCAGGCGCAGCCGACGTGCTCTCCGCCCTGGGTATCGGCCTGGAAGTGCCGATCGAAGCCCTGGAAAAGGCGCTGGTCGAAGCCAAGGTGTGCTTCCTGATGGCGCCTCGCCATCACAGCGCCATGCGCAACGTGGCCGGCCCCCGGGTCGAGCTCGCGCCCAACCGCACCATCTTCAACCTGTTGGGCCCGATGTCGAACCCCGCCCTGGTGAAGCGGCAACTTGTGGGCGTTTTCGATCGCCGCTGGCTGAAACCCGTCGCCGAGGCACTGGGCCAGCTCGGCCTCGAGCGCGCGCTGGTCGTCCACGGCCAGGACGGCATGGACGAACTCACCACGACGACCAAGAGCTGGGCCGCCTCGCTGGACAACGGCAAGGTCACCGAGATCGAGATCGCGCCGGAGGAAATCGGCGTGAAGCGTGCCAACCTTGACGATCTCAAGGGTGGCGACGCCAACCACAATGCCGAGGCCATCCACAAGGTGCTGGCCGGCGAGAAGAGCGCCTTCCGCGATATCGTGGTGCTGAACAGCGCCGCCGCCCTCATGGTCGCGGGCAAGGCCCAGGACTTGAAGCAAGGTGCCGCGCTCGCGGCAGCCTCGATCGACAGCGGCAAGGCTGCCGCCGCGCTCGCCACACTGAAAAGGATCTGCGCATGAGCGACACGCTCCAGAAGATCGTCGCCGACAAGCGCAATCACGTCGCCGGCCGCATGTCGCAGCGTCCGCTGCGCGTGGTCGAGAACCTGGCGCGCGACACCGATTCGCCGCGCGGTTTCACCAAAGCACTCGAGCGCGCCATCGCCGCCGGCCGCTACGGCCTGATCGCCGAGATCAAGAAAGCCTCTCCCAGCAAGGGCCTGATCCGCGAGGATTTCGATCCGCCGGCATTGGCGAAAGCCTACGAGCGCGGCGGCGCCACGTGTCTCTCGATCCTGACCGACGGCCCCTACTTCCAGGGCAAGGACGAGTTCCTGACCCAGGCCCGCGCCGCGGTGAAGCTGCCGGTGCTGCGCAAGGATTTCATGATCGACCCTTACCAGGTGCCGGAGGCGCGCGCGCTGGGCGCCGATTGCATCCTGCTGATCATGGCCTGTCTCGACGATGCGATGGCCGCCAACCTGGCCGACCTTGCCCGGAAGTGGGGCATGGATGTGCTGGTCGAGGTCCACGATGCCCCGGAGCTCGAACGCGCCCTCAAGGTCGACGCCGACCTGATCGGCATCAACAATCGCAATCTCAAGACCCTGGCGGTCGATCTCGCCACGACCGAGCAGCTGGCGCCCCTGGTGCCGAAGGACCGCCTGCTGGTGGCCGAGAGCGGTCTAGGCTCGCCGGCCGACCTCGCCCGCATGGCCAAGGTTGGCGCCGAGGCTTTCCTGATCGGGGAGAGCTTCATGCGCAAGCCCGACGTCGAGACGGCGGTACGCGACATGCTGGTCCGCGAGGCCGCGTGAAGAACAAGCTCACCCACTTCGACAACACCGGCAACGCCCGCATGGTCGATGTCGGCGACAAGGACGTGACCGAGCGCGTTGCCGTGGCGCGCGCCACTGTCACCATGCAGGCGGCGACCCTGAAACTGATTGCCACCAGGAAGGCCAAGAAGGGCGACGTCCTCGCCGTGGCCCAGCTCGCCGGCATCATGGCGGCGAAGAAGACGCCCGACCTGATTCCGCTCTGCCATCCGCTGGCGCTGAACTCGGTCGACGTGAAGCTCACGCTCGATCCCAAGCGCAAGGCGGTCGACATCGAGGCGACCTGCAAGTTGAAGGGCCGCACCGGCGTCGAGATGGAAGCCCTGACCGCCGCCTCTGTCGCCGCGCTCACCGTCTACGACATGTGTAAGTCCGTGGACCGCGGCATGGTCATCTCCGGCGTGAAGCTCGTCCACAAGTCCGGCGGCAAGTCGGGCACTTACGAGGCGCGATGATGCTGACTGTCCGTGACGCCCACGCCCGCGTCATCGCTGCCTTCGAGGCGCTGCCGTCGGAAATCGTGTCCGTCGCCGACGCGACCGGTCGCGTTCTGGCCGTGCCCCCGGCCGCCCGCCTCACGCAGCCGCCGTCCGACCTTTCGGCGATGGACGGCTACGCCGTGCGCGCCGCTGACGTGCCCGCGGCCCCCACTACGCTGAAACTCGTCGGCCAGGCGCCGGCTGGCGGTTCCTACGACCATGCGCTGAAGCCCGGCGAGACCGTGCGCATCTTCACCGGCGGCCCGCTGCCGATGGGCGCCGACGCGATCGTGATCCAGGAAGACACCAAAGCCGACGGCGAGAAGATCGCCGTCCTCGAAGCCCCGAGACCTGGCCGTCATGTCCGCAAGGCCGGGCTGGACTTCGCGAGCGGCGACACGCCGCTGAACGCCGGCCGCACGCTGACGACCCGCGACGTGGCGCTGGCAGCGGCGATGAACCATCCCTGGCTCTCGGTCCATCGCAAGCCGCGCGTCGCCATCCTCTCGACCGGCGACGAACTGGTGATGCCGGGCGAGCCGGTGGGCCGGAACCAGATCGTCTCCTCCTCCGGCATCGCCGTGGCCGCCCTCGTGCGCGGCTGGGGCGGCGAGCCGATGCTGTTCGACATCGCGCGCGACAACGCCGCGCTGATCCAAAGTCGCATCGCCGCCGGCGCACAGCACGATCTGCTGATCACGCTGGGCGGCGCCTCGGTCGGCGACCACGATCTCGTGCAGGACGCGCTGAAGGCCCAGGGCTTCGCGATGGATTTCTGGAAGATCGCCATGCGCCCGGGCAAGCCGCTGATGTTCGCCGCCAAAGACCGCGCCCGCGTACTCGGCCTGCCGGGCAATCCGGTCTCGACCATGGTCTGCGCCCTCCTGTTTATGAAGCCCGCGATGGACCGGATGCTGGGCCAGCCCGGTGAGCTGGTCGGCACAGTGCCGGCCAGGCTGGCTGTGGACCTCAAGATGAACGACCAGCGCGAGGACTATGTCCGCTCGACGCTCAGCCGCGGCGCCGACGGCAGCCTCACCGTCACGCCGCATCCGGTGCAGGACAGTTCCATGCTTTCGGTCCTCGCTGCGTCCTCGGCGTTCCTCGTCCGGCCGGCCCACGACCCGGCGCGAAAAGCCGGCGAAACCGTCCAAGTGGTTGATCTCGCGGGCCTTCCCGGCGGCTACTGATCCCCAGCTGCCTCGGGAAAACTTGACCTAGAGACAGAACTAAACTAGAACATGTGTCGGGTTTCAGGATTTGTTCCTAAATTCGGTACGCGTTCTGGGGAGAAGACGGTGTTAACCCGCAAGCAAAACGAACTGCTGATGTTCATCAACAAGCGCCTCAACGATGACGGCGTTTCGCCCTCGTTCGACGAAATGAAAGAGGCGCTTCGGCTCAAGTCCAAGTCGGGCATCCACCGCCTGATCACCGGGCTGGAGGAGCGCGGCTTCCTGCGCCGCCTGCCGCATCGTGCGCGAGCCCTGCAGGTTCTTAAATTGCCCGACACGGCGGCCATGCCCGCGCCCAATGTCATGCCCATGCTCGCACGGGCCGGCATGGCCGAGGCGCGCGAAGGCTTCGTGCCGCAAGTCATCCGTGGCGACCGCGTGCCGCTGGCCGGCGCCATCCAGGTCGCCAACGAGGCGCATGCCCTCAGCCTGCCGCTGTATGGCCGGATCGCCGCCGGTACGCCGATCGAGGCGCTGCGCGACAATTCCACGACGGTCGACGTTCCCGTGGCCCTGCTCGGCTCCGGCGCCCACTACTGCCTGGAAATCCAGGGCGACTCGATGGTCGAGGCCGGCATCCAGAACGGCGACATCGCCATCATCAAGAGCGCCGACACCGCCGAGACCGGCGAGATCGTCGTGGCCTTGATCGACGATACGGAAGCGACGCTGAAGCGGCTGCGCAAGAAGGGCGCCTCGATTGCGCTGGAGCCCGCCAACGCGGCCTACGAGACGCGGATTTTCGGGCCCGACCGGGTCAAGATCCAGGGCCGGCTCGCGGGGCTGTATCGGCGCTACAACTAACCTGCTCGACAATTTGCAAGTTCAGCAGGTTTTGGGCTAGTATTTCGATAGGCTGGCGCTTCCTTTGAGTTCGGGGCGCCGGCCTTTTTCGTTTCCGGCAAGACCTACCCGCGGCCGCCCGCGGGTTGCGCCATGCGCCTGGTCGCCGCCGCGGGTCCTGACCCGTGGACAGACACAAGAATTGACCCGTGCCTCCCTCGATGGCCGTCCCGGGAGGCGCCTGAAAACGACGCCGGAAAACCGGCGCAATGGGCATGCGCTTTTTCGATCGGCCGCGTGCTGGCGACGCCGGCACCAATCAAAGAAACAAGGTTCGCGACACCGAATCGGGGACAGGTTTGCGGACAGAACAGCGGACAACATCCGTTACATTCGAGTGTCCGGAACTCCCTGAGTATGAGCTTGGATTTACTGGCTTTCCGGCGGTTGGAAAGCGGAAATCGGCCATGGGGCTTCCGCAAGGACTTGGGAGGGGACTTGGTGCCGGTTTTTTGCCGGCAACCTATGCCCCCGGTGCCTTCACCGGCGCGCTCTGGCGCATCGAACTGTTGGGCACCCAGGGCCGGTTGCCGCGTCGCGCGTTGGCGGTCTCGCGGCGGACGCCCAGGTCGTCGAGCCACAGGGCCTGCGCCCCCTCCCGCCAGGCGTCGCGGCGGTCGATGACGAGGCGCGGGCCACGGCACTTGCCCTGGGCGTCCACGGTCGAGAGCACGATGTCGGCCGAGTTGCAGGCTTCGGCGAGGCGGCGGTCGTCGCTCACCATGGCCACCCGCCAGGGCCCCTTGCGCCAGCGGCAGAGGCCGGTGGCGCAGCCGAGGCCTGCCGCCTGCTGGTCGGCGCTCACGGTCCACCGCTTGGCCCCCTCCTGCCCTTGCCGCCGCGCCCAAGCGTCGCTCACGAAGCGGTCGGTGCGCGCCGAGGCGATGTGGACCTGGCCGCGCTCGTCGCGCAGGCCGAGCACCCGGCCGTCCTCGCTCATCAGCAGGTCGGGCGCGGGCGGCGGGCCCAGGAGCAGGCCGATGGCGACCACCGGCAGGCCGGCCAGCCGCCAGCGGCGGCGCCACAGGCAGAGCCACAGGCCGCCGAGGGTGAGCAGCCACAGGCTGGCGCCGGGCAACGACGGGACCAGCGTCGCCGCTTCGGGCCACGACGCGACGTAAAAGGCGATGGCGTTGAGGCCATCGACGCCCCACCCCATCGGCACCAGGGCCACGGCTTCGAGGCCGACGGGCATCAGCAACATGGCGAGCAGGCCCCACGGCATGATCCAGAAGCCGGTGAGCGGCACGCCGAGGAGATTGGCCACAACACCCAGCAGGCTCAGCCGGTTGAAATGGTAGGCAGCGAAGGCACCCGTCGCGACCGAGGCGATCAGGGTCGTGGCCAGGCTGGCACCGAGTGCCGCGGCGATGCGCCAGGCCCAGCGATGACGCTGGCCCTCGGCGCGCTCGTGCAGACGGCGGCGCCAACCCGAGGCTGCCTCCCAGCCGGCAATGAGGGCGACGACGGCGGCGAACGACATCTGGAACGAGGCGCCGGTCAGCGATTCCGGCGCCGCCGCCAGCACGATGACCGCCGACCACGCGACCAAGCGCAGCGACAGTGCCGTGCGGTCGAGCAGGATGGCGAGCAGTGCGAAGCCCGCCATGGCGCAGGCGCGCTGGGCTGGGACCGGAGCGCCAGCGAGTGCCGTGTAGAAGAGCGCCGCCGCGAGAGCGAGTACGGCCGCCACCTTCTTGGCGTCGACCCGGAGGGCCAGTGGCGGAATGAGCGCGATGCCGTAGCGCACGATCGCCATCACCAGGCCGACCACGAACACGATGTGCAGGCCGGAGATCGAGAGGATGTGCGCCAGGCCGGAGTCGCGCATGGCCTGCGCCACATCCTTGTCGACCGCCGTCTGCTCGCCCACCAGCAGCGAGGCCACGACACCGCCGGCCGGTCCCGGCAGCACTTTCAGGATGCGTTCGGTGACGTCGGCGCGAAGGGCATCGAGGGTACGCACGAAGCCCGTGGGCTTGCCGGGGTCGATGATCGCGGCCGGCGCCAGCGCATAGCCCACGGCGCCCAGCTGCTGGTACCAGGCGACACGCTGGAAATCGAAGGCGCCGGGCGCTGCGGGCCCGGCCGGCGGCGACAGGTTGGCCAGCACAAGCAGGCGATCGCCGATGGTGAGCGGCGGCGCACCACGGCTGAGCGTGACGCGCACCTTGAGCGGCATCATCTCGGCCGGCGGCACGCCGCTTCCTTTCAGGCGCACCGCCTCGAGCACGACCCGCACGCCGTCGGGCAGGCGCTGGATGTCGGCGATGCGGCCCTCGACATTGATGCTGAACAGCGGCCGGCTCAGCGTGGGTGCGGCCAGGCTCGCCGTACGCCAGGCGACGAGCCCGAGGCCGACGGCGGCCGCGGCGGCGCCGACGAGTAGGGCCCGTGCGAAGCTCCCTGGTGGCGCGAAGAACGCCGCCATGATCGCGGCCACTGCCCCTGCCGGTCCCAGCCACAGGGCGGGCTCGCTCGGCAGTTCGAAGTAGATCGCGATGCCCAGGCCCATCGCCACCGGCAGCCACAGCATCCAGCGCCCGCGTTCGGCATCGAGCTGTTTCAGGATCCAGGCGCGCAGGTTTGACACTGCTGGGACGCTCCCCTACCTACGGCGCGCTTTTCCGGCCGAAATACGGCAGAACCTGCGCATATCGAGCACATGACAGTCGTTACCCGCTTCGCCCCCTCGCCGACCGGCTACCTGCATATCGGCGGCGCCCGGACCGCGCTGTTCAACTGGCTGTTCGCCAGGCATCACGGCGGCAAGTACCTGCTGCGCATCGAGGACACCGACCGCGCACGCTCGACCGAACCGGCGATCGCCGCGATCCTGGACGGCCTCTCCTGGCTCGGCCTGCCGTGGGACGGCGAAGTCACCTACCAGTTCGCCCGCGCTGCCCGGCACGCCGAGGTCGCCAACCAGATGCTGGCGGCCGGCAATGCCTACCATTGCTATGCCTCGCCCCAGGAGCTGGATGAGATGCGCGCGGCCCAGAAGGCCGCTGGCAAGCCGATGCGCTACGACGGCCGCTGGCGCGACCGCGACCCCAAGGACGCGCCCGCCGGCATCATGCCGGTCGTGCGCCTGAAAGCGCCGCAGACCGGACAGACGGTGATCAACGACGCCGTGCAGGGCGAGGTCACAGTCGAGAACGCCCAGCTCGACGACATGATCCTGCTGCGGGCCGACGGCACGCCGACCTACATGCTGGCCGTCGTGGTCGACGATCACGACATGGGCGTGACGCACGTCATCCGCGGCGACGACCATCTGAACAATGCCTTCCGCCAGCTCCAGATCATCAAGGCGATGGGCTGGCCCGAGCCGGTCTATGCCCACATCCCGCTGATCCACGGGCCCGATGGCGCCAAGCTCAGCAAGCGCCACGGCGCACTAGGCGTCGACGCCTACCGCGACATGGGCTTCCTGCCGGCGGCACTGCGCAACTACCTGCTGCGCCTGGGCTGGGGTCATGGCGATGACGAGACCATCTCGACCGAGCAGGCAATCGAATGGTTCGACCTGGCGGGCGTCGGTCGCTCGGCCTCGCGCTTCGACATCGCCAAGCTCACCAACCTCAACGCGCACTATCTGCGTGAGACGCCGGACGCAGAACTGTTGCCTCTGGTCATGCCGATGCTCGAGGCCAAGCTGGGCACTGCCGTCGACGCCGCGGGCCGCGAGCGCATCGTGCGCGGCCTGAACGGTGTCAAGCAGCGCGCCCGCACCCTGGTCGAACTCGCGGACAGTCTTGTTTTCTACGCACGCGCTGGCGCGCCGCCGATCTCCGACGACAAGGCGCGCGGCTTACTGACGCCCGACGCCCGTGCCGTCATGGCCAAGCTCGCGCCGGCGCTGGAGCTGCAGGCGTGCGACTGGAGCGAAAAGGCGATCGAAGAATCCGTGCGCAAATTCGCCGAGGCGAACGGGCTGAAGCTCGGCCAAGTCGCTCAGCCGCTCCGCGTCGCACTGACCGGCTCGACCGCGTCGCCTGGTATCTTCGAAGTGCTGGCCGTGTTGGGGCCCGCCGAGAGCAGGGCGCGATTACTGGCGGCTGCCGCATAGAACGACGCCGCGGCACCCTTTTGTGCTTGAACAGGGGTGGTCGAGACATAGCCGACCGCGCTAGCAATGTTACAATTGGCTTGCTCGCGCACGTGGCCGCGTGGAGGTGACAGGTAAATGGATGACAAGAAGACGATGCTGGAGGCCGCTGCGAACGAAGAGGTCAGGGATTTCATTCGCGACCTAGTTCAAGCCGATCTCGCCCGCGGACAAGTGCAGAGCATCGTTACTCGCTTTCCGCCGGAGCCGAACGGCTATCTGCATCTCGGCCACGCAAAGTCGATCTGCCTGAATTTCGGACTTGCGACCGAATATGGCGGCCGCTGCCACCTTCGCTTTGACGATACCAACCCCGTGAAGGAGGAGCAGGAGTTTATCGACGCCATCAAGCGAGACGTACGCTGGCTTGGCTTCGACTGGGGCGAGCATCTGTATCATGCGTCGGATTATTTCCAGACGTTGTACGACTGGGCAGAGCACCTCATTCGCGCCGGCCTCGCCTATGTCGACGACACGCCGCCCGACGAGATGCGGGCGATGCGCGGCACGCTGACGGAACCGGGCCGCGCCTCGCCAGATCGCGACCGCTCGGTGGAAGCGAATCTCAGCCTGTTTCGCGATATGCGCGCCGGCAAGTTTGCCAACGGCGCCTGCGTGCTGCGGGCGAAGATCGACCTTGCGTCCGGCAACATGAACCTGCGTGACCCCGTGCTGTATCGCATACTGCATGTGGCTCACCCGCGTACCGGGACGCAGTGGTGCATATACCCGACTTACGATTTCGCGCACGGCCAGTCCGACGCCTTGGAACACGTCACCCACTCGCTCTGCACGCTGGAGTTCGCGGACCATCGTCCGCTCTACGAATGGTTCCTTGACCACTTGCCGGTTCCGGCGCGCCCGCGCCAGACTGAATTTGCCCGCCTCAATATCGGCTACACTGTCCTTTCCAAGCGCTACCTGACGGATCTGGTGCGGCGCGGCATCGTCAGTGGCTGGGACGATCCGCGCATGCCGACTCTCGCAGGCCTGCGCCGCCGCGGTGTGCCGCCGGCGGCGATCCGCGACTTCGTTCGGCGCATCGGCATGTCCAAGGCCAACAGTGTCGTCGATCTGGCCATGTTCGATCATGCGATACGCGATCATCTCAATCAGGCGGCTGAGCGGCGCATGGCGGTCCTGCGGCCGCTCAAGCTCGTGATCGAGAATTTGCCCGAAGACCACGTTGAAGAGCTGGAGGCCGTCAACCATCCGGGGAATCCAGGCGCGGGCACGCGTCGCCTTCGCTTCGGCAGGGAAATCTTCGTCGAGCGCGACGACTTCATGGAGAATCCGTCGAACAAGTTCTTCCGGCTGGCCGTGGGACGAGAGGTCAGGTTGCGCTACGCCTATCTCGTGACCTGCCGCGAGGTGGTCAGGGATGCCGTCGGCGACGTCGTGGAACTGCGTTGCACCTACGATCCCGCGAGCCGCGGCGGCAACGCGCCGGACGGTCGAAAGGTGAAGGCCACCCTGCACTGGGTGTCCGCACGGGACGCTCTTCCCGCCGAAGTCCGATTGTACAGCACGCTCTTCAATCGGCCTGACCCTGGCGCCGGTGGTGATCTCGACGCCGACCTGAATCCAGGCTCGCTCGAAGTCCTGTCGGACGCGCTGCTGGAGCCCGCATTGGCAGAGACGCCTGAAGGGGAAGCCGTGCAGTTCGAGCGGCTGGGCTATTTTTGCCCGGACCTGGAGAGCCGGCCGGACGCTCTGGTGTTCAACCGCACGATCGAACTGCGGGACACCTGGGCGAAGGTGCAGGTGCAGGGTTAGGAGTGCCGGTGGTGCTGGGCATCGCCGAGAGCAAGACGCGATTGCTGGCGGCCAGCGGATAGATCGAAGCCGGCCGCCGTGAGACCAGCGGGCCATGCGCGCCCGCGAATGGTCTCTCCTCATCCTGCTGTCGACCCTGTGGGGCGGCTCGTTCTTCTTCGCCAAGGTGGCGCTGGCCGAACTCGGGCCTTTCACCGTCGTCTTCTTTCGCGTGGGCCTTGCCGCGCTTGCGCTCAACGTCGTGGCATCGGCCGTCGGGCAGAGTCTATGGCGGGCCAGCACGCCCTGGCGGCAACTCGTGGTCATGGGCGCGCTCAACAACGCCCTGCCCTTCAGCCTGATCTTCTGGGGCCAAACGACGATCACCTCGGGCCTCGCCTCGATCCTGAACGCCACGACGCCGCTCTTCACCGTGCTGGTGGCCCATGCCCTCACCCGTGACGAACGGATGACGGTTCGGAAACTGTTCGGCGTGCTGGCGGGGCTCGCAGGCGTCGCCATCCTGATTGGGCCCGACCTCGGCGGAAGTATCTGGGGCCAGATCGCCTGCCTGGCCGCCGCCCTCTCCTACGCCTTCGCCGGCGTCTACGGCCGTCGCTTCCAGGCCATGGGCGTGGCGCCGATGCAGGCCGCGGCCGGACAGGTTACCGCCAGTGGGATGTTGATTCTGCCGATCATGCTGTTCGTCGACCGGCCCTGGGAGCTGGCGAGCCCGCCGTCAGGCATCGTCTGGGCGGCGCTGGCCGGCTTGGCGCTGCTGTCGACCGCCCTCGCCTACGTGCTTTATTTCCGCATCCTTGCCGCTGCCGGCGCGATCAATCTGCTTCTTGTTACATTCCTGATACCGGTCACCGCGATCCTGCTCGGCGCCGCCTTCCTCGGCGAGCACCTAGAACTTCGGCAGCTCGCGGGAATGGCCCTGATCGGCCTCGGCCTGGCCGCCATCGACGGCCGGATAACGGCCCGGCTACGCGCCGCGAAATAGCGGTCCGCCGCCACAATTGCGCCTCCGGAGGTGGCTTGTTAGGGTGCCCGCGAACCCGGCGACACCGCCTCCAACGCGGCTCTGCGCCTTGCCTGAATCGAGCTGAAAAGAGTTCACCCAATGGCCAAATCGACTGCGACGCTCACGGACAACGAAACCGGCAAATCCTACGAAATGCCGATCATCCACGGCACAATCGGGCCGCGTCTGGTCGACGTCCGCAAGTTTTACGGCGACTCCGGCATGTTCACCTACGATCCGGGCTTTACCTCGACCGGCTCGTGCGGCTCCAAGATCACATACATCGACGGCGACGAAGGCATCCTGCTGCATCGCGGCTACAACATCGCCGAACTGGCAGAGCAGAGCGACTTCATGGAAGTCGCCTACCTGTTGATGAAGGGCGAACTTCCGAATAAGGCGCAGAAGGAAAAGTTCGTCAAAGACATCACGATGCACACGATGGTGCACGAGCAGCTCAGCCAGTTCTATCGCGGCTTCCGGCGCGATGCCCACCCGATGGCGATCTGCTGCGGCGTCGTCGGCGCTCTCTCGGCCTTCTATCACGACTCTCTGGACATCCACGATCCGCATCAGCGCATGGTGGCGTCGTATCGTCTGGTCGCCAAGATGCCGACCATCGCGGCAATGGCCTACAAGTATTCGGTCGGCCAGCCTTTCGTCTATCCGCGCAACGACCTCAGCTACGCCGCCAACTTCCTGCGCATGATGTTCTCGGTTCCGGCCGAGGAATACGAGGTCAACCCCGTGATCGAAAAGGCGATGGACCGCATCCTGATGCTCCACGCCGACCATGAGCAGAACGCCTCGACCTCGACAGTCCGGCTGGCAGGTTCCTCGGGCGCCAACCCGTTTGCCTGCATCGCCGCCGGCATCGCTTCGCTGTGGGGCCCCAGCCACGGCGGCGCCAACGAAGCCGTGATCAACATGCTGAACGAGATCGGCGGCAAGCAGAACATTCCTGGCTTCCTGTCCCGCGTGAAGGATAAGCAGGACCACACCCGCCTGATGGGCTTCGGCCATCGCGTCTACAAGAACTACGACCCGCGCGCCAAGGTGATGCGCCAGACCTGCCACGAGGTCCTGACCTCGCTCGGCGTCGAGCACGATCCGCTGCTCGAACTGGCCATGGAGATGGAGCAGATTGCCCTCAAGGACGACTACTTCGTTTCCAAGAAGCTCTACCCGAACGTCGATTTCTACTCGGGTATCATCTTCCGCGCGATCGGCATCCCCACCTCCATGTTCACGGTCCTGTTCGCTGTGGCGCGCACGGTGGGCTGGGTCTCGCAGTGGAACGAGATGATCGAGGATCCCGACCAGAAGATCGGCCGGCCGCGCCAGATCTACAACGGCCAGACCGAACGCCCCTACAAGCCCCTGCACATGCGCAGCTAGTACGCGCTAGTTCGCGATCCAGGGAGGAAAGCGAAAAGACATGGCGAGATCATCATTTGGACCGAACCGGGCGGCGACCTGGGCGGTCACCCAGAAGCCGAGGCCGATGCCGCGCGTCGTGCGGCTCGGCCGGCCAGCGAATGACAACCACCACCGCTACGGCACGATAAGGCGCCTGCTGGCGTTCGGACTCGTGCCCGTTGTGTTTGGACTTGTGTTCCTGGGTCTGCGCTCGTTCTAGCAGACCGCCCTGCTACTTGCGCTCGATCAGCTCGATCTTGTAGCCGTCGGGATCCTCGACGAACGCAATTACCGTCGTGCCGAACTTCACCGGGCCCGGAGCCCGCGTGACCTTGCCGCCCATCTTGGTGATCTGGTCGCAGACGCCGTAGACATCCGGCACGCCGATGGCAAGATGGCCGAAGCCTGTCCCAAGCTCGTAAGGCTTCGCCTGGTCCCAATTGTGGGTCAATTCGACCACGCAATGTTCGGGCTCCTCGCCGTAGCCGACAAAGGCCAGACTGTACTTGCCGTCCGGAACATCGCGCTTGCGCAGCAACTTCATGCCCATTGCACCCGTGTAGAACGCGAGAGACTTGTCCAGATCCATGACCCGGATCATCGTGTGAAGCATACGATAGTTGGCTGCGGTGTCGGGCATGTCCCTCTCCCTACCTGTCGCGAATCATGGCCGCGAATGTCGCCTCGGCCGCTAGCTTGCCTTCGACCATCGCCTTGCCGGAGAATTTCCAGACGTTGGCCCGGCTCTGAATCTTCTCGACATGCAACTCGAGGCGGTCCCCCGGCAACACCGGGCGGCGGAACCTCACACCATCGATCGACATGAAGTAAACCAGCTTGCCTTCCGACTCGCCGCCGAACGTGGCCACGACCAGCACCGCCGCCGTCTGCGCCATGGCTTCTACGATCAGAACGCCCGGCATGACGGGCTCGGACGGAAAATGTCCCTGGAAGAAGGGCTCATTGATGCTGACGTTCTTGATCCCGACGGCGCTGTGGTCGAGTTGCATGTCGGTGACGCGATCCACCATCAGCATCGGATAGCGATGCGGAATCATCTGCAGGATGCGCTTGATGTCGACGGAAGTAGCTGTCGAGAGGCTCGCTTTGTCGTTCTGGATGTTCATTCTACCGCCATCCCTGCTCAGAACCGTGTTCCGAAGCTGAACCTGAAATTCTGCGTCTTATCCCAACTCTCCTGAACAATCGGGAAGCTATAGTCTACCCGGATCGGCCCGAATGGCGATATCCATTGAACTCCGAAGCCGGTGCCCACCCGCATCAATTGGCTGTCGAGAACCGACGCCCCGAAACCTTCTGCCTGATTTCCCCAAAGGGAGCCGGTATCGACGAACACCTTGCCAAGGAGGCCGAGTTCCTTGGGAATGCCGTAGAGCGGGAAGCTGAGCTCGGTGGTCGTTGTGTAAAAATACTGACCACCCAAGGAATCGGCAGTACCAGCGTCGCGCGGGCCGACACCCGCTACGGCAAAACCACGCAGATTGTCGCCGCCCAGGAAGAACAGGTTGTTCAGCTTGATGTAGGTGTTGTTGTACGGCACGACGACACCGAACGAGCCGCCGACCGATATCACGACATCCTCGAGGCCAAGGCTCTGGAAGTATACTGCGTCGGCGGTCGTGCGGGCGTATTGCTCAGTCCCGATGGCGCCTGCAACCGCCACGGTATTACGCAGCAAAAATCCTTTCGTGGTGTTGATCCGCTGGTCGCGGGTATCCCACGCGATCGTCTCGGAAACCTCCGAAACCGTCGCATAACCTGCCTGGGCCTGCACGACGGGCGACGCCCACGGCGTCACGTTGTAGATGTTCGTCTGCCGCAGGGTGTAACGGACGATCTGCCGCGTATATTCGCTGTAGGCCCAGCCGCTGCGCAAAGCAAAGCCGATGCTGGCATCGCTATAATTGGCAACCGACTGCCGATCGTTGGATGTCCGGAAGATGTCGAAACCGGCCACCATGTTGCGGTCGAGAAAATATGGCTCGGTAAAGCTGAAATCGATGTTCGTGCTCAAGGTACCCAACGACAATCCGAGGCGAACTTCCTGGCCCTTGCCCAGGAGATTGCGCTCCTTGATCGAGATGTCGCCGACGATACCGGCCGTGGTCGAATAGCCAGCACCGAACGAGATTTCGCCGGTGCTCTGTTCCACCACCTGGACTTCGAGATTGGTCTTGTCGGGTGCCGAGCCAGGCGCCGCCGAAACGTCGACTTTCTCGAAGAAACCGAGGGCACGCAGGCGTTCTTGGCTGCGGCGAAGCTTCGCTGAGCTGAAGGCATCGCCCTCGGCAAGACGGAACTCGCGCCGGATCACCCTGTCCAGGGTACGCGTATTGCCCGAAATGTTGATGCGCTCGACATATACACGAGGCCCTTCCTGGACCTCGAAGGACACATCGACCGTCTTGTTGTCCTTGTTGCGCCGGATATTCGGGCGGACTTCGACGAAGGCATAGCCCAGCGCGCCAACGACGTCGGTTAGCGTGGCGATGGTCTTTTCCACGTCGGTGGCATCATACCAGTCGCCTTCGCTCATCGGCAGATAGGTCTTCAGGACATCGACATCCAGCCCCGGGAAGCGAGTCGAAACGTCCACCTCGCCGAACTTGTAGCGATCGCCCTCATTGATCGTGAAGGTGAGGAAGAATCCATCCCGGTTCGGTGACAATTCGGCCACGGCCGACACGACGCGAAATTCCGCATAACCCTCGGAAAGGTAGAACTTGCGCAGCAGCTCACGATCGAGATTGATGCGGTCCGGGTCGAAGCGGTCATCGGAGGACAGGAAGCGCCACCAGGCGCTCTCCGCGGTCCGGATCTTGCCGCGCAAAGTGCCGTCACTGAACGCCTCGTTACCTACAAACGTGATGCGCTTGATGCCCGTTACGTCGCCTTCGTTGATTTCGAAGACGAGATCGACACGACCCTGCTCCAGATTGATGATCTTGGGGTCGACCGATGCGTTGTAGCGGCCGCTGCGGCGATAAATGGTGAGGATGCGTTCGACGTCGGACTGCACGCGCGCTCGCGTAAAGACCTGACGGGCTCGCGATTGCACTTCATCGCGCAGCTTGTCGTCATCGATCTTGCTGTTACCCTCGAAGGCGACGCGGTTGATGATCGGATTTTCCGTGACCTTGACCACCAGGGTCGAGCCTTGCATCTCGATCACCACATCCGAGAACAACCCCGTCCCGAACAAGGCCTTCAGGGAACGGTCGGCGGCAGCGGTATCGTAGGGCTGACCTTCTTTGAGCTGAAGGTAGGACCGGATGGTCTCGCGCTCGGCGCGAACATTACCCTGAATCTGAACAGCCGAAATCGTGCCCCCAGCAGCAGCACCGCGCTGGGCGTGCGCCGTGGAGGCGAATGCGAAAACTAAGGCGATGGCCAGTACGGCCCAACGAACGATCAAACTCACCCCCGGCATCTTCCAGACCTGCCGATGGCCATACTCAGGAACGTCGTTTCATAGACCGGGATCAATGGCTTAGCCACCATTTTTGTTCCCGATTCGCCCCCCACCCGGCGACCATTCGGTCACTTCAGCAGGAGCCTTATGTCATTGAATGTCGCCACCAAGGCCATGCCGATCACCAGGGCAAAACCAACCCTCAAACCAAATTCCTGCGCCTTGAGGCTGAGCGGCTTTCCCCGCACCGCCTCGTAGAGGTACATCGCCAAATGACCGCCATCGAGCATCGGCACCGGGAGTAAATTGAACACGCCCAGCACGACCGACAGGGCAATCACGAGGTTAAGAATTCCAATCCAGCCGGCGTGCGATGCCTCACCGGCCGCCTTGGCGATGCGGATCGGCCCACCCAGTTCGTCGACCGGGCGGGTGGCCGTCAGAATCTGAGCCATCGATGTATAGAACATCGTTGTCATGCCCCAGACGGCGCGCACACCTGCCCCCATCGCGCCCAGCACGCCGTGGCTCCGGAATTCCGTAACGCCCGCCGGACGGATGCGGAGACGTCCGACGACCTGTTCCTTGCCGGCGCAATCGACCACCTTGTCGGCAATAGGAACGATCGTCGTCTCCTCGCGCCGACCGTCGCGGTCGTACTTCACCACCAGAGGCTGACCCGCACGCGCGCCGATCAGTTCAGGGATGCGCGAAAAATACTCGACGGGCTTGCCGTCGATTTCGAGCAGCAGATCGCCGACCTTGAGGCCGGCCGCCTCGGCCGGGCCATTCGGCGCAAATCCACCGACGACAGGGCGGATGAGCTGATCCAGTCCCAACTCACCGTACCGCAGCGTGTTGTTGTAACGGTCCGTGCGCTCGCAGAATTGCGGCACGATCTCACCTTGGAGCAGCTGGTTACCGCGGCGGTATTCCACCGCCATCGGCTTCGCCCAATAGAGGAACTGCGAGTCCTGGATGTCCTCATAACGGTCGATGCGCCGATCGGCGAGGCGAACGATCTCGTCGCCAGTACGCATGCCCGCCTTGGCGGCCGGCCCATTGACCTGAACCGCGACGGTGGCCGGCGAGTACGGTTCACCCGCAATAAAGAACACCACTGTTAGAACAAGGAAAGCGAACAGCAGATTGGCCGCCGGCCCTCCGAGCACCACAGCGGCCCGCGCATAAAGCGGCTTGGAGAAAAAAGCGCCCTTCACGGGCGCGCCCGAAAGTGCCGCTTCCGACGGAGTCGTACTGGTCTCGTCGTTGTCGCCCAGAAACTTCACATAGCCGCCGAGCGGGATGGCGGACACTTTCCATCGCGTACCCCGGCGGTCCGTCCAGCCGAACAGCTCAGGACCGAATCCGATCGAAAAGACCTCGGCATGAATGCCGAAGCGGCGCGCAACCCAGTAATGACCAAACTCGTGAATGAACACGAGCAGCGTAAGCACCAGGACAAAGTACGGCAGGTAGGTCGTAAACAGGCTGATGGCGCTTTCCATGGCTCACTACATCACTAAAATCATGATATTTCAAATAGTTAGAGAACG
Organism: Reyranella massiliensis 521; assembly: GCA_945862125.1. Lineage (GTDB taxonomy): Bacteria > Pseudomonadota > Alphaproteobacteria > Reyranellales > Reyranellaceae > Reyranella > Reyranella massiliensis_A. The sequence goes on along the minus strand of CAMAYC010000002.1, from coordinate 53,516 downwards.
TTTTCGGCAGATTTCCTCGGCTCTTTGCCGAGCCTCGAGATCAGCCGCCTGGACATGCTGAAGCGACTCGACCGGCGATGCCACCCCTTCCCAGCCGATCAGCACATCCTCGACCACTCGAGCGATGTCGAGAAACCGGATGCGCCGCGCCAGGAAAGCCGCGACTGCTGCCTCGTTGGCGGCGTTCAGCACGATGGATGCAAGCCCGCCCGTCGCCAAGGCTTCACGCGCCAACCGTAGAGAGGGAAAGCGGCCGGAATCGGGCGGCTCGAATGTAAGCGCCGAGAGGTTCGCGAAATCGAGGCGTGCGGCGGGACCGTCGATGCGCGCAGGCCAGCCGAGCGCATACGAAATCGGCACTCGCATGTCCTGCGTCCCAAGCTGGGCCAACACCGAGCCGTCTCGGTAACCAACCATCGAATGGATGACCGATTGCGGATGAACGATGATCTCGATCTTGTCCGACGGAAGCTGGAATAGCAGGTGTGCCTCGATGAGCTCGAGGCCCTTGTTCATCAGCGTGGCCGAATCGATCGAGATCTTGTCGCCCATGTCCCAATTGGGATGGGCAAGCGCCTGCTTCGGCGTGGCCTCGGCCATGTCGGCCAGCGACCAGTTACGGAACGGGCCACCCGAGGCCGTAAGGATCAAACGGTCGATGGCCTGGCGCTGCTGCGGCTCGAAGACCTGGAAGATGGCGTTGTGTTCGGAATCGACCGGCAACAGAACTCCGCCCGACTCCTCAATCGCCTCGGTCAGCAGACGCCCGGCGCAGACCAGCGCTTCCTTGTTGGCCAGCGCCACGATGGCGCCTCGGCGCGCCGCAGCGAGCGTCGGCTCCAGCCCAGCAAAGCCCACGACCGCCGCCATGACCCACTCTGCCGGGCGGGACGCGGCTTCGGCCACAGCCTCCGGACCGGCGGCGGCTACGATCGACGTGCCCGCCAGCGCCTCTTTCAGCGCCAGATAACGCTCCGGGTTGGCCACCACGGCAAGCCGCGCACGAAGGCGGCGTGCCTGCTCGGCAAGCAACTCAACCGAGGAGCCGGCAACCAGCGCCTCGACATGATAGCTCGCGGGATCACGCGCGATGAGATCGACGGTGTTCTGGCCGACCGAACCGGTCGACCCAAGGATGGTTACACTGCGGGGCCGGTCATGCGACGGCGCGAACCAGCGGGTCAGTTCCAAGGCCAGGCTCCGTCAACCGTCAGGCGCACCAACGCCACGACGACGAGAATAGCGACCAATCCGTCGACTCGGTCCAGCAATCCGCCATGCCCGGGGATCAGATTGCCACTGTCCTTCACTCCCGCGCCGCGCTTGGCCGCCGACTCGGCGAGGTCGCCGACTTGTCCGACCACGGCAAGACAGGCGCCAATCACCGCAAGGGAGAACGTCGATCCCAGACCGAACGCAAATCCCAAGGCAGCGCTGGTCACGGCGGCCCAAGCCATGCCGCCGATCAAGCCCGACCATGTCTTGCTGGGGCTAATGCGGGGAGCGAGCTTGGCGCCACCGGCCGACGCGCCGACGAAATACGCCCCGATGTCGGTTGCCCAAGTGCAGGCGACGATCCAGATCACCGTCTCGCGGCCCAGTGCCGGCTGGTGGCGCAGCCACAGCAGGGCCACCAGAGCTGCCAGGGCGTAGACGTAGGCTGTAACCCTGACAATCGGACGCCCGCGGGTGAGGCGCGTCCATTCCCACACCATAAGCGGTGCGGCGATCGCCGCCACCAGATCGATCCATGGGAAGCCGAACCACACTGCGGCCAGCAGCAGGGGTCCCAGGACAAGGGCTGACGAAATCCGCAGCAGCAGCCCGCGAAATCGTCGACCGCGCCCCGTCGGGGCGTCAGCCGCCGACGCCACCATAACGCCGCTCGCGCCGACGGAACTCGGAAACCGCCCGTTCCAGGTCGTCCTTGCCGAAATCGGGCCACAGCGTATCGACGAACACCAACTCCGAATACGCACACTGCCAAAGCAGGAAGTTGCTGATGCGTTGCTCCCCACTCGTCCGGATCAGCAAATCCGGATCGGGCACGCCCGCGGTTAGCAACTCACGCTCAAAGAGGTTGGCGTCGATGCGGTCGGCTTCGAATGCGCCCGCCGCGACCTGCCGCGCGAGACTGCGCGTCGCGCGTAGAATTTCGTCGCGCGAGCCGTAGTTGATGCAGATATTGACGTCGATGCGACTGTTGTTTCGCGTGAGGTTCTCGGCGTCGGCGATGTCGCGCACGATGTCCGCCGCCAATCCGTCGCGATTGCCGATAACTCGCAGCCGGGCCCCATTCTTGTGGAGCTCCTCAAGCTCGTTGCGCAGGTAATGGCGCAGTAGCCCCATGAGATCACTCACCTCGCCGGCTGGCCGCGTCCAGTTCTCCGTCGAGAAAGCAAACAGCGTGAGGACAGGAATTCCGAGTTCGCCCGCACCACGAACGACACGGCGCACAGCGTCTGCTCCGCGGCGATGGCCTGCTACCCGCGGCAATCCGCGCGCCTTCGCCCACCGCCCGTTGCCATCCATGATGATGGCGACGTGGTTGGGACCCGGCGACGGGTCAGGATTGGCGGGCAGCGATGCGGTCGACATCAAACCGTCTTGATCTCTTTTTCCTTATGGGCGAGCGCCTCGTCGACCAACTTTACAAACCGGTCGGTAAGCTTCTGGACCTCGTCGGATTTCTGGCGGTGCTCATCCTGCGAGATCTGGTGGTCCTTCTCTGCCTTCTTCAGCGATTCCATCCCGTCACGCCGCACGTTACGCACGGCGACACGGCCAAGTTCGGCGTACTTGTGGGCAAGTTTGGCAAGTTCAGCGCGCCGCTCGCTCGTCAGTTCCGGGATGGGAATGCGGATCATCTGGCCGTCCGGTGCCGGATTGAGGCCGAGGCCGGCCTCTCGGATCGCTTTGGCCGTCGAAACGACCAGGCCTTTGTCCCAGACGCTCACCGTGAGCAGGCGTGGCTCGGGAGCGCTCACCGTTCCGACCTGGTTCAACGACATGCGCTGACCATAAGCCTCGACCATCACCGGATCGAGCAGATTGACCGATGCACGACCGGTCCTGAGACCGGTGAATTCCTTCTTCAGGGCGTCCATGGCACCCTGCATGCGCTTCTCGAGTTCTTTGACGTCCGCACTCATCTTCAGCCCTCGTCCTTGATGATGGTGAAGGTGCCCTCCCCGCACATCGTCGCGGCGAATGCCCCCGGCTTATGGATGTCGAACACGATGATCGGAATATGGTTCTCGCGCGCCAGCGAGATTGCCGATGCATCCATCACCTGCAAGTCACGCGACAGTACTTCCATATAGGTGAGGGATTCGTAGCGCTTGGCATCCTTGTCTTTGCGCGGATCCGCGGAATAGACGCCATCGACCTGGGTGCCCTTAAGCAAAGCATCGACGCCCATTTCGGCAGCGCGCAAGGCGGCAGCGGTGTCGGTAGTGAAAAACGGATTGCCGGTGCCGGCAGCAAAGATCACGACCCGACCCTTCTCCATGTGTCTGGCAGCTCGGCGGCGAATGTAGGGCTCGCAGACCGTGGTCATGGGGATCGCAGATTGGACCCTGGTCTGTAGGCCCTGACGCTCGAGAGCGCTCTGCATCGCGAGTGAATTGATCACCGTCGCCAGCATGCCCATGTAGTCACCGCTTGCCCGGTCCATGCCCGAGGCCGCCGCGGAGACACCCCGGAAGATGTTTCCGCCACCGATCACCAGGCAAACCTGAACGCCCATGCCATGCACGGCTTTCACTTCCTGTGCGACCATGGAAACCATGGCCGGATCCAGCCCGTATTCGCGACTGCCCATCAAACCCTCACCTGAGAGTTTGAGAAGGACGCGGCGATAGCGAGGACCCGACGGCATCAGATGCCTCTGAATACGTGTTCTTGGGCGGCGCGGGCTTCTGGCCCGCGCACCGGTACCGATTTCATACTACTTCTTGAGCTGGGCAGCCACCTCGGCGGCGAAATCCTCCGACTTCTTCTCGATTCCTTCACCCAGAGCGAAGCGCAGGAAGCCCGCCAGCCGGACCGGCGCGCCGACCTGCTTCGCCGCATCCTCAACGACCTTGGAGACGCGGTTCTTGCCGTCGATGACGAAGAGCTGCTCAAGCAGGACCACTTCCTGGTGGAACTTGCGCAGCCCACCCTCGACCATCTTGGCGACGATGTCGGCGGTCTTGCCCGCCTGCCCGGCCTTCTCGGCCAGCACGGCACGCTCGCGCTCGATTGCCGCCTGGTCGAGATCAGCCACGGTCAGCGATTGCGGGTTGGCGGCAGCCACATGCATGGCGAGTTGCTTGGCGAGCGCTGCCAGCTTGGCCTTGTCGCCAGTGGACTCGAGCGCCACCAGGACGCCGATCTTGCCGAGGTCTGGCGCCACGGCGTTGTGCACGTAGGCCGCCACGACGCCGTCCGATACCGAGATCGACGCAGTGCGGCGCAGCGACATGTTCTCGCCGATGGTGGCGATCAGGTGTGTGAGTTCACCCTGGATGTCGCGACCAGTGCCCGGAAATGGCGAAGCGGCGATCTTGGCCATGTCGGCGCCGGTATCGAGGGCGGCACGGGCCGCCGCCGAGACGAATTTCTGGAAGATGTCGTTGCGACCAACGAAGTCGGTCTCAGCGTTGACTTCGATTGCCGCACCACGCGTGCCGTTAGCGATCACGCCGACGAGGCCTTCCGCCGCGACCCGGCCTGCCTTCTTGGCGGCCGCCGATAGTCCCTTGGTACGCAGCCAGTCGACTGCCTTCTCGAGGTCGCCCTGCACTTCGCCCAGCGCCTTCTTACAGTCCATCATGCCCGCGCCAGTCTTCTCACGCAGTTCCTTGACGAGCGATGCGGTGATCTCAGCCATGTCGTGCTCCGTTTGGTCCGGCCTGTTTGATGCAACCCTGTGTGGTGCAACAAGGGCCGGTCTTCCGACCGGCCCCATTGGATCTTCGTCGTTAAGGGCTCCGGCTTACTCCGCCGGCGCCGCTTCGGCGGCGGGGACTTCGACCACCGGCACTTCCTCGATCGGCGGGGCGCTCAGTTCGCCCACATCGCCGCCCGACGCCGCAATCTCGGCGCGGATGCCATCGAGCACGGCTCCCGACAGGAGTTCACAGAACAGCGAGACGGCACGGATCGCGTCGTCGTTGCCCGGAATCGGGAAGTCGATGCCGTCGGGATCGGAGTTGCTGTCGAGGATCGCCACGATCGGGATGCCGCGCTTGCGCGCCTCCTGGACGGCAATCGCCTCCTTGTTGGTGTCGATGATGAACAGCAGGTCGGGCGTACCACCCATCTCCTTGATGCCGCCCAGCGACCGCTCGAGCTTGTCGCGCTCACGCGTCAGGTCGAGCTGCTCTTTCTTGGTGAGACCCAGGACTTCGCCCTTAAGGCGCTCGTCGAGTTCGCGCAGGCGCTTGATCGAGGCAGAGATGGTCTGCCAGTTGGTGATCATGCCGCCCAGCCAGCGATGGTTCACGTAGTATTGGCCGCAGCGCTTGGCCGCGTCGGCGACGCGCTCGGACGCTGCTGCCTTGGTGCCAACGAAGAGGACGCGACCGCCGCTGGCCACGACTTCGCGGACCCGCTGCAGCGCCTGCTCGAGCAGCGGCACCGTCTTGGTGAGATCGATGATATGGACCCCATTGCGTACCCCGAACAGGTACGGCTTCATCTTGGGATTCCAGCGGCGCGTGTGATGTCCGAAGTGGACGCCGGCTTCCAGCAGCTGGCGCATCGTAAATGTCGGCATAGCCATGCCGTTCTCCTTTTCCGGTTGGGCCTCCGCGGGCGTCGTCCCCCAACTCTTGCGAGCTTGGCGACACCGGAGCGAGCGGCGGGATGTCTCCCCGTCGACCGCAAACCCGCGTGCGAAGTGGCGTGTTTCTAGGGGTTTATGCCCTCAATTGCAAGCAGCAATGAAATCAATGACTTAGTCTAGGTTCTGGGCGATTTCCTGAGCCAGTTTGAGTAATGACAGGGGGGCGCTCCCCTCGGCCTTGTTGTTGGCCGTGATCCAGACCTTCTGCCTGGCCTTGAAGGCGTCGGCGGCCATCCGGGCCAGAATGCGGCGGGTATCGCCATCCTCGTCGACCAGCCGGTCGAAGGGCTCATAGCGCTGCTTGGCAGCCTGGTAGAGAAATCCCCGGTGCAGGTTCCAGCGAACGATCAGAGGCCCGGGAGTGTCACTGTCCAGCACCCGGAGCGCCGCCTCCTGGCGCTCGACCTCGGGCATCCGGTCATGGAGGCCGACGCAATAGCGCACCCCGGCCGCCGCCAACATGCGCATCAGCCGAGGCGTCAGCAGCTCGGCATTGCGCAGTTCCAGAGCGTAGAGCGGGCGATTCTTGCCTAGTTCTCGCGGCAGAGCCGCAAAGAACACCGCCAACCGCTCAATAAGAGTGGCCGCCTCCGCCACTAATCCACGCGGCAGTGGCGAGACCTGGAAGACCAACGGCCCGGCCTTGGCACCTAGCCCCTCGAGGCAGGGCACCACGAACTCGCGGGTGGCGATGGCTGCATCGAGAAAGTGCGGGTTGGCGACCTTTCCCCGCCCCTCCTCGTCCCGCATCACCGCATCGCAGACCAGCGCCGGCGCCTTCACGACGAAGCTGAAGTCGTCCGGCACCTGATGGGCGTAGCGCGCGTACTCCACTGCCGAGATGGCAGCATAAAAGGTCCGGTCGAGGCTGACCGTGCGCAGCATCGGGATCTCGCCATAGGCTTCCAGCCCCTTGCGGCTGAGCACCGTCTGCGGATGAACCCCCTCGTAGACAAGGCCGCGCCATCCCGGAAAAAACCATGACGAGGTGCCAAGCCTGATCTCGGGCGGCAGGACCGGCGCGTGCAGCAGCGGCGATGTGGCGGCCGGCCGGACCTCTCCTGCCGTTGTTGCGCGGCGCCTGGCCGGACTGGGGGTTTCGAAGAGGCCGGGTTGCCGGCTCAAATCTCTTCCACCTGCGCAATGCCCGGCAGCATGCCGATGGCGTCGCGCAAGCCACCCGCGATTGAATAGGTCCCGGGCAAGGTCACTTCGGCCTCCGCCTCATCGGGCATCGGGACGACCAGCGTGACGCGTCCCCGCCCCTTCTTGCCATCCAGCGTCTTGCGCAAGGCCTCCAGGGCCGCCGGATCGGAAACGATGATGCGCAGACCCGCCGCCGCGTTGGCAACCGCGTCGTCGAGCTTCTCGACGCTCTGCGCCGTGAGCTTCACCTGCTCACCGTCGAGCCGGCCGTCGGCCGAGACCAGTACCGCCTGTCCCGGCTCCAGGAGATTGCGCTTGCTGCCCAGGAGTTCGCTGAACACCGTGAGTTCGAACGCCCCGGACTGGTCCGAGCACTGCACGAAGGCGAAGCGGTTACCTTTGGCCGAGGTCCGCTCCATACGGTCGATTACGGTGCCGGCAAGCTTGATGCGGCCCGGCGTACCTCGCGCCAGCAGGGCCGTCAGGTCGGCAGCCCGGCAGACCCCCAGCCGCTGCAGGCTCCGCTCGTAGGCGGCCAGCGGATGCGAGGAGAGGTAGAAGCCGATTGCCGCGAATTCATTCTGCAGCCGCTCCATCGGCGCCCAATCCGGCATCTTGGGAAGTTGCGGCCGACGCTGCGCAGTGTCGTCACCGAACAGACTGTTCTGATTGCTGCCGCGGGACTCATGCGTGGCCTGCGAATGGCGCATAAGAGCTTCGACGGCGCCAAAGGTCTGGGCGCGGTTCTTGTTCAGTGAATCGAAGGCCCCCGCCTTCACCAGCCCCTCGATCAACCGCTTGTTCACCACCCGCTGGTCCAGGCGCTCGGCGAAGTCGAACGTGTCCTTGAACGGGCCCTTCTCTGCCCGTTCCTCAGCCAGGCGAGTCATGGCTTCGCGGCCGACACCCTTGATCGCGGAAAGCGCGTACCGAACTGCCTTTTTGCCCTCGGGCGTCGTCTCCACGGCGAACTCGGCCATCGACTTGTTCACATCCGGCCCCAGTAGCGGGATCTGCAGCCGCTCCAACTCGCGCCGGAAATTGCCGATCTTGTCGCTGTTGCCCATATCGAGCGTCATGGAGGCGGCGAAGAATTCGACCGGATAGTTCGCCTTGAGGTAGGCGGTCTGATACGCGACCAGCGCATAGGGCGCGGAATGGCACTTGTTGAAGCCGTAGCCCGCAAACTTGGCGACCTTGTCGAAGATCATCGAGGCGCGCGCGTCCTCGACCTCGTTCTTGCGTGCCCCTTCAATGAAGATCGCCCGCTGCGCGTCCATTTCCGACTGGATCTTCTTGCCCATGGCACGGCGCAGCAGATCGGCGCCGCCCAGCGAATAGCCGCTGAGCACCTGGGCGATCTGCATGACCTGCTCCTGGTAGACCATGATGCCATAGGTCTCCTCGAGGATGCCTTTCAGCGAAGGATGCAGATAGTCGGGCTTCTCCTGTCCGTTCTTGACGCTGATGTAGGTCGGAATGTCGTCCATCGGACCGGGGCGATAGAGAGCGACCAACGCGATCAGGTCCTCGAACCGATTTGGCTTCAGTTTGCTCAGGATGTCGCGCATGCCGCTGCCTTCCATCTGGAAGACCCCGTAGGCATCGCCTTTGGCCAGCATCTTGAAGGTCGGCTCGTCATCGAGCGGTATCTTGTCGATCTTGATCTTGTCGTGGCCGATCAGGCCGCATGCCTTTTCAATCACCGTGAGTGTCTTGAGGCCGAGGAAGTCGAACTTCACAAGGCCCGCGGTCTCGACCCACTTCATGTTGAACTGGGTGGCCGGCAGCGATTCCTTGTTGTCGGTATCGCGATAGAGCGGCACCAGCTCTTCGAGCGGTCGGTCACCGATCACGACACCGGCAGCATGAGTCGACGCGTTGCGGAATAGCCCTTCGAGCTGCAATGCCAGGTCGATCAGGCGCTTGATCTCCTCGTCGGCCTGATATTGCTCCTTCAGGAGCTGCTCGCTCTCGAGCGCCTGGCCAAGTGTGACCGGTTTGGCCGGATTGTTCGGCACCAATTTGCAGATGCGATCGACCTGGCCGTAGGGCATGCCGAGCACGCGGCCGACATCGCGCAGTACCGCACGGGCTTGCAGCTTGCCGAAGGTGATGATGGCGGCAACGCGATCATGACCGTATTCGTCACGCACGTAGCGAATCACCTGGTCGCGCTTGTCCTGGCAAAAGTCGATGTCGAAGTCGGGCATCGACACGCGCTCGGGATTGAGAAAACGCTCGAACAGCAGGCCCCATCGCAGAGGGTCAAGGTCGGTGATCTTGAGCGACCAGGCCACCAGCGAACCCGCGCCCGAACCGCGCCCCGGCCCGACGGGAATACTGTTGTCCTTCGCCCATTGGATGAAATCGGCGACGATCAGGAAGTAGCCCGAGAAGCCCATCTTCTCGATCATGTTGAGTTCGTAGGAGAGCCGGTCCTCATACTTCTTGAGTGAGACATCCTCAGCGAGGCGACCACTCGCCTTCAAGGTCGCAAGGCCAGCCTCAGCCATCTCTTTCAGGGCATCTTTCTCGGCGCGACCGCCGAGCTTGGTGTAGCGCGGCAGGATGGGCTTGCGCGGCTCAGGCATGTAGGCGCAGCGCTGGGCTATGGCGATGGTGTTGTCACAGGCTTCCGGCAGGTCCGAGAAGACGCTGCGCATCTCGCCAGCCGACTTGAAATAGTGCTCCGGTGTCAGCCGACGGCGATTCGGATCGTCGATGTGCGTCCCCTGCTCAATGCAGAGGAGGACATCATGCGCCTCGTACATCGACGCCTTGGGGAAATGCACATCGTTCGTCGCAACCAGCGGCAGGTCGCGCGCATAGGCGAGGTCAAGCAGCGGGGCCTCGATGCGCCGCTCGCTGTCCTCGCCATGGCGTTGCAATTCGACGTAGAGCCGGCCGTCGAACAGCGTCTGCAGCCGCTCCAGCATGTGCGCCGCCGCCGGCGCTTGGCCCGCTAGCAACAGCCGGCCAACCCCACTGCTGGCGCTGCCCGTGAACGCCAAAAGGCCATCGCTGTGGCCCTCGAGTTCGGACAGGGGCAGCGCGGCGATCGAGCCGGTCTTGAATTCCAGATGGGCCCTGCTCACCAGCCGCATCAGATTGATGTAGCCCTGCTCGTTCTGGACCAGCAGGGTCAGCCAATCGACCGACGGCAGCTTGCTGACCGCCGAGATGCCGCCCTCCTCTTCCCGGCGGAGCCCGAGGTCGCAGCCCATAATCGGCTGGATGCCTGCCTTCGAGGCGTACTGCGCGAATTCCAGGGCGCCGAACAGATTGTTGCGGTCGGTAACAGCAACCGCCGGCATCGCCTGTGCCTTGGCCAATGCTACAACAGCATCGACCTTGTTCGCTCCTTCGGTGAGCGAATAGGCAGACCGGACTTTGAGATGGACGAAATCAGCGATGGTCACGGGCCATCATCGCGCCGCACCCTGTGGACTGTCAGGACGACAATAAGCCGTCTTTGAGCGTCACCGTGCGGTCCATACGTTCGGCCAGGTCGGGATTGTGGGTGGCGATCAGCGCTGCCATGCCGGTCTCCCGCACCAACGCCAGGAGCTGGCGAAACACGATGTCGGCCGTCGCCGCGTCGAGATTTCCCGTCGGTTCATCGGCCAGAAGCACTCTCGGCGCATTCGCAACCGCACGTGCGATCGCCACGCGCTGCTGCTCACCGCCAGAGAGCCGACCCGGACGATGGTCGCCACGTTCCTTGAGTTGGACCATCGCCAGCAGGTCGGTCGACCTGACACGGGCCTCGCTGCGTGAGAGGCCGTTCAACATCTGGGGCAGCATCACGTTCTCGATCGCCGAAAACTCCGGCAAAAGGTGATGGTACTGATAGACGAACCCCAGGAACCGCCGGCGCAACGCCGTCCGGCCGCGATCGCCGAGCGGGCCGGCCGCCTTGCCGTTCAAGACCACATCGCCGCCGTCGGGTTGCTCGAGGAGCCCCGCGATATGCAGCAACGTCGACTTGCCGCTGCCGGATTGGCCGACAAGCGCCACGATCTCGCCCGGCCGCAGATCCAGCGAGACGCCGCGAAGCACTTCCAGGCGACGGTCGCCCTGCACGAAGGTACGCTTGATCTCGCGCAGGGAAAGCGGGAACACGGCGTCACTCATATCGAAGTCCCTCGACCGGTTCGATCCGGGTACTGCGCCACGCCGGATAGGCCGCAGCCGCCAGTGACAACAGGATGGCGATGCCAACTATCATGCCCACTTCGAGGGTTTGAACCCGAACGGGCATGGCGGTGATGAAGTCGACTTCTGCATTGCCTCCGCCCGATGCTCCAGTAATCACCACCAGCAGCCTGCCGATCGAGGGCATGTTGGCACAGATCAGCAACCCCAGCCCCGTGCCGACGGCCGTTCCCACCAGCCCGACCGCGGCGGCGGCGAGAAAGAATGCACGCACGATCGTTCCCGGCGTCGCCCCCATCGTGCGCAGGATGGCGATGCTGCCGCGTTTCACGCGCACCAGCATGGTAAAGCTTGCCACCACGTTCATCGCCGCAACCACAACGATCAGGGTGAGGATGATGAACATCATCACCCGCTCGACCTGCAGCGCGCCCACGAACCGGGCATTGAGACCGAGCCAATCCGACACCTTGAGATCGTCACGGCCGAGCGACCGGCGAAGCTCCTGGGCCACGCGCGGCGCCGCCGCCGGATCGACCAACTCCAGGTCAATCGAGCTTACCGCATTGTGTCCGTACTCAAGATCCTCCTGCAGCGCTTCGAGCGGCACGAAAACCAGGGCGCCATCGAATTCGTAGCGGCGCGTCATGAAGCTCGCCAATACTTCGTAATCGGAATAGCGCGGCGCGATCGTGCCGTTCTCGTTGAGCCGGTGGGTCACGAGCGTGATCTTGTCGCCGGCGCCGACATTCAGGGTCTGCCTCAACCGCTCGCCCAGTACCACGCCGGGCTTCGTGCCGAAGGCACCCAATTCGCCATGGACGATGTTCTTGGTCACGATATCGCGAGTCAACAGATCGTCCGTCCGCACGCCTCGCAGCATGGCTCCCCGCGTCAGGCCATTGGCCGCAACCAGCGCCTGTCGTTCCAGCGCCGGCCGCACAGTCCGGACGCCAGGCGTCTGCCTGAGCTTCTCCAGCAGTTCCGCAGTCGCCTGCAACATCCCGCCGGGCGCCGTGATCACGACGTGGCCGTTCATACCAATGATGCGGCCGAGCAACTGCTGCCGAAATCCGCCCATCACCGACAGGACGACGATCAAGGTCGCCACCCCCAGCGCCACGCCGATCAGCGAGAAGATCGCGATGAAGGAAACAAAGCCCTCACGCTGGCGTGTCGCCAGGTAGCGCCAAGCCAGCCAACGCTCAACAGCCGGGGCCCGCTCACTCACGGCGCAGCCCTTCAACGGGATCGAGACGGGCCGCTCGCAACGCCGGGTAGAGCGAGGCCACCAAGGCGAAGACCAGCGCCATGCCGGCGATCACCGCCACCTCCATCCACTCGATATGCGAGGGCATTTCGGCCAGGAGATAGAGTGTCTCGTCAAACAGGACGAGGCCGAACGTGTGCTGCAACCATTGCCGAATTGCCTCGATGTTGCGAGCGAAGCCCAGCCCCAGCACCACACCGATGATCGTCCCAGCTCCGCCGATGGCCAGGCCGTCGATCAGGAACACTCGCAGGATGGCGCCACGGCTGGCTCCCATGGTCCGCAGGATGGCGATGTCAGCAGTCTTGGTCCGCACCAGCATGACGAGGCTGGAGACGATATTGAAGGCGGCAACCAGCACGATCAGGGTCAGTACCAGGAACATCACGTTCGTCTGCGCCTGGATCGCAGAGAAGAAGCCGGCATTTGCCTGGAACCAGTCGAACACCCAACCCTGAAAGCCCACAGCCTGGGTCACCAGCCGACGGGTGTTCGCAATCGGGGCATCTTCGCTTGCGAATACCTCGATGCCCGTAACCTTGTTGCCGAGATCGAGCAGACGCTGGACGTCGACGAGCGGCGCGTAGACGAAGTTGGCATCGTAGTCATACATGCCGGCGCAGAAGACCGCTGCCACACGGGCCGATACCGATCGCGGCATGACGCCCAATGGCGTCACCACGGAGACCGGCGAAACGAGTTGCAGCCGGTCGCCGACCTTGAGCCCCATCAGATCGGCAAGGCGTCGACCTACCGCCACCGAGAAATCGTCGCCAAAGCCGTTCAGTGTGCCCCAATCGATGGGCTTGTCTTCCTCGCCGCGACAGAGGCCGCGGTAGCGCTCACGCGTCCCTGGCGGCCCGTCGATGGCTGCGGCCAACGGCACGCGGGCGCGAAAATCCTCGGGCCGCATCCCGCGAAGGACCACGCCCCGGACCCGGTCGCCCACGACCGCCATGACCTGCCCTTCGGCCGATTGTGTGGCACTGAGAACACCCGGCACGGCCTTGATGCGGGCCATCAAATCCGGCGTGACGTCCAGACCGTCGCGATTGCCCTGAACACCGAGCTGGCCGCTGATGGCCGACATCTGCCGCAGCATCTCGACGCGAAAGCCGTTCATCACGGCCATGACGACAATCAAGGTCCCAACGCCCAGCGTGATCCCGACCAGCGAGAAGCCGGCGATCACCGAGATGAACCCCTCCTCGCGGCGAGCCCGCAGATAGCGGAAGGCGATCAGGCGCTCGACGGCGGCGAAAGCCATGATGGGCGGTGTCTCCCGCTTCAGCCGAACCGTTGCGCGAGCTCGTCGATCGGCAGTTCCTCGCGCGCGCCGGTCTTGCGGTTCTTGAGCTCGACCTTGCCGGCCGCCAGTCCCTTGGGCCCTACGATTATCTGGCAGGGCGTACCGATCAGGTCCATGTCGGCGAACTTGGCGCCGGGCCTGAGGTCACGGTCGTCGTGCAGGACTTCTACGCGCTTGGCCTGCAGGGCATCATAGAGCTTCACGCAAGCGCCCGAAACCGCGCCGTCGTCGGGCTTCAGGTTAACGATGGCGACCTTGAAGGGAGCCACGGATTCCGGCCAGACGATGCCGGCCGCGTCATGGCTCGCCTCGATGATGCCGCCCACCAGGCGCGACACGCCGATGCCGTAGGAGCCCATCTCCACCGTGATCTGTTCGCCTCCAGGACCGGCCACGACTGCGTTCATCGGCTTTGAATACTTGGTCCCGAAGTTAAAAATATGGCCGACTTCGATGCCGCGGGCAGCCAGGCGCTCACCCTCGGGAATCTTCTCGAAGGCATCCTTGTCGTGCTTTTCGTCCGTCGCGGCATAAAGCGATGTCCACTCGTTCACGATCGGCTGCAGATCGCTCGCGTAGTCGATCGCGCGGCCGAGGATATCCTTGTCGATCAGCCCCTTGTGGCAGAACACGGCGCTCTCGCCTGTCTCGGCCAGAATGATGAACTCGTGGCTGAGATCACCACCGATCGGGCCGGTGTCGGCGCGCATCGGGATCGCCTTCAGCCCCATCCGGGCGAAGGTACGCAAGTAGGCCACGAACATGTTGTTGTAGGATCGGATGGCGCCCGCCCGGTCGATGTCGAAGGAGTAGTTGTCCTTCATCAGGAACTCGCGCCCGCGCATGACGCCGAAACGTGGCCGCACCTCGTCCCGGAACTTCCACTGGATGTGATAGAGATTCTTCGGCAGGTCGCGATAACTCTTCACCCCGTCGCGGAAGAGAACGGTGATCATCTCCTCGTTGGTCGGCCCGAACAGCATCTCGCGGTCGTGGCGGTCCTTGATGCGCAGCATTTCCGGCCCATAGGCGTCGTAGCGCCCGCTTTCGCGCCACAGGTCGGCCGACTGGATGGTCGGCATCAGCACTTCCTGGGCACCCGCAGCGTCCTGCTCTTCGCGCACGATCCGCTCGATATTCTTCAGCACGCGGAAGCCAAGCGGCAGCCAGGCGTAGATGCCGGCGCTGGTCTGCCGGACGAGGCCGGCACGCAGCATCAACCGGTGGGACACGATCTGCGCCTCGGCCGGATTCTCCTTCAAGGTCGGCAGGAAATACTGGCTCATCCGCATGCTGAATCGGTCCTCGCTCGGGCGTCCTGGGGTGGCGGCGGACTGTAGGGAACGGGCCTTGCAAAGGCAAACTTGGCCCGCGCCGGCTGGTTTTGCACAGGGCAATGCCCGCACACTCAACGCGACTTCAGGGGGAGAACAGGGATGCTCGAACAGGTTTTCAAGCTGAGCGAGAACAAGACCAACGTTCGCACGGAGGTCGTGGCCGGCATCACGACCTTCCTGACGATGGCCTACATCATCTTCGTCAACCCATCGATCCTGACCGCGGCCAAGATGCCGTTCGGGGCGGTGTTCACCGCGACCTGCGTCGCCGCCGCCATCGGCTGCCTGCTGATGGCATTCCTCGCCAACTACCCTATCGCCCTTGCCCCCGGCATGGGCTTGAACGCCTACTTTGCCTTCGGCGTCGTGGGCGGCATGGGTCATACGTGGCAGGTGGCGTTGGGCTGCGTGTTCATCTCGGGCATCATCTTCCTCATCATCAGCGTGCTGCCGATCCGCGAATGGATCGTCAACGCGATCCCGAAGTCGCTGAAAATGGCCATCGCCGCAGGCATCGGCCTCTTCCTGGCGCTCATTGCCCTCAAGAATGCCGGCATCGTCGTCGCAAATCCGGCAACCCTCGTGGCACACGGCAATCTGATCAGCTGGCCCGTCCTCATGGCCACCCTCGGCTTTGCCCTGATCGTGGCGCTCGAATACCGCCGCATCATGGGCGGCGTCATCATTGGCATTCTGGTCGTAACCGTGATCTCTATCCTGGCCGGACAGCAGAAATTCGAGGGCATCTTTGACGTACCGCCCTCGATTGCACCTGTATTCCTGCAGATGGACCTCACCGGCGCTCTCCAGGTCGGGCTGGTGACGGTGGTGTTCGCCTTCCTGTTCGTCGACCTGTTCGACAATACCGGGACCTTGATCGCCCTGGCCCATCGCGGCGGCTTCATGCGCCCGGACGGCACCGTTCCGCGCCTCCGCGGCGCGCTGATCGCCGACAGCTCTGCGGCCATGATCGGCGCCGCCGTCGGCACCTCGACAACCACGAGCTATATCGAGAGTGCATCGGGCATCAACGCCGGCGGCCGGACAGGCCTTACGGCCGCGACTGTCGGCATTCTCTTCCTGCTGGCGCTGTTCATCGCGCCGCTGGCTGCGTCCATCCCCGCCTACGCAACGGCGCCCGCGCTGCTCTATGTCGCCTGCTTGATGGCGCGAGGTCTGACCGAGGTGGAGTGGGACGACATCACCGAAGCGGCGCCGGCGGTCATCACCGCGATCACCATGCCCTTCACCTTCTCGATCGCCGACGGCATCGCCTTTGGATTCATTTCGTACGCCGGTATCAAACTCGCTGCGGGCCGCTACGCGGACATCCATCCTGCGGTCGCGATTCTGGCTGTGCTGTTCGTGATCAAATACGTGGTCATCGGATGATCACTAAAGTGGTGCGGAAATTTGTTTGTCGTCGAACGACCTTCCACCCTAACAATTGTTCTGTGGGAGCCTGACGATCGAAAGAAAAGGTCTTGGCAAGGACAAGGGGGCGCGCTAAAGAGCCTACCTCTTGGGCGCTGCCCGAGTTTAGGGAGGAGAGCGGCTTAAAGCCGCCGAACTACGAGTTTCGGGGTAGAAGAGCGGCGGGCCAAAAGCCCGCCGTTTCCTTTATGTCTCAAGATGTTACAGGCCGTTCTTGAGAAACTGATTTAGAGGCTGTCGACCATTCTGCGAAAGCTGAAAACGTCGGTCCAATGCAGCACGTAAAACCCTAACCAGAGCACGGCTGCGACCACCGACGTGATGATTGCTTTGTGCACGAGTTCCGGTCGCTCCGGGGCACCGTGCTCCTCGCCTTTGCCAGGCTTTTCGACGCGGCGCACTCCCAATGGCAGCACGGCAAACAGCACCGTCCACCAGATGACGATGTAGACCATGACGCCGGTGGCCCAGCTCATGGCGCAGCTCCCCTCAGACCTGTTCGAGTTCGATCAGCGTGCCCGTGAAGTCCTTGGGATGCAGGAACAGCACCGGCTTGTCATGGGCCCCCGTCTTCGGCTCGCCATCGCCCAGCACCCGGGCCCCTTGCGACTTGAGCTTGTCCCGGGCAGCGTAGATATCTTCGACCTCATAGCAGACATGATGGATGCCGCCGTCCGCATTACGCGCGAGGAAGTTCGCGATCGGAGATTTCTCACCCAGCGGATGCAGGAGCTCGATCTTGGTGTTGGGCAGCTCAACGAACACCACTGTCACCCCGTGCGCCGGCTGCGCCTTGGGGGCACTCACCTTGGCACCCATGACGGTGCGATAGAGTTCCGTGGCCTTGGCCAAGTCGGGAACGGCAATGGCGATGTGGTTCAGGCGTCCAATCATCGGGTTCTCCAGGCAATCTCAAGGCTTAGATGCGGACGATGTGAACGTCCGTCAACGGCTTCTTGCCCAGGTGTGCGCGCACGACGCGCCGGACGGCCTGGCGGGCGGCTTCCTCGATCCGCCCGTCGTCCCTCCGTTCGGACGGATTGAGATCGGCCATCATCTCGCTCAGGCCCGCCACAATTGCCAAGGCAAGCGCGCCGTCCTCGTCCTCGATACCACGCAGCGATACCTTCGGCGGCGCCACGGCGCGGCCTTTGCCGTCGATCACGAGGGTCGCCGCGGCACTGCCATTCCACAGCAATTTGCGTCGCTCTCGCAGGGAATTGCCATCCAGTGGCACAAGACCGTCGCCGTCGCGGGCCAGCCGGCCTGCCGGCACGTGGTCAATGATCTCGGCCGGTCCCGGGGCCAACCGGACCAGGGTGCCGTTCGGCGCCACGATCGCTTCCGGCACCTGGCAGGCCCGGGCGAGAGCGGCATGCTCGACCATGTGGCGGACCTCGCCATGGACCGGCAGGGCGATCCGGGGCCGTACCCATTGGTAGACCCGCACGAGTTCGTCGCGCGCAGGGTGGCCTGAAACGTGGATATCGGCCTCACGGTCGGTGATGACTTCGACGCCACGCGCCATCAGGGCATTCTGCAGGCGCCCGACCGACCGCTCGTTGCCGGGAATGACACGTGAGGAGAAGATCGCGGTGTCGCCCTCCTCCAGCACGAGGTCGCGGTGCTCGTCATTGGCAATCTTCGCCATGGAGGCACGCGCCTCGCCCTGGCTGCCAGTGCAGATGAACAGTACCTTGTTCCTGGGCAGATAGGCCCCGTCCTGCGGGCTGATGCACTGGGGAAAGTCCAGCATATAGCCGCATTCCTGCGCCGCCTCGATCATGCGCAGCAGCGCCGGGCCGGACAGGACGGGATGGCGCCCAGCCGCGACCGCAGCCAACGCGATACTCTCGACGCGCGCCAGATTGGACGCAAAACAGGTGACGGCGATCCGTCCTTTGCGACCCTTCACCAGTTTCTTCAGGTTGGTCCGCACCATCGCCTCGGAGCCGGCCTCTCCCTCGACGAAGACGTTGGTGCTGTCGCACACCATCGCCAGCACGCCCTCGTCGCCGATGCGCTTCAGCATCGCCTCGTCGGTCAGTTCTCCGATCAGCGGCTCCGGGTCGATCTTCCAGTCGCCGGTGTGGAAGATGGTGCCGAACTTTGTGCGGATGGTGAGTGCATTCGGCTCGAGGATCGAATGCGTCATGGTGATCATTTCCAGATCGAACGGTCCGAGGCTGAACTTTCCCCGCAACGGGATTTCCGTGACCCGAACCTCGTCGACCAGGCCGGCCTGGATGAGCTTGCGGCGCAGCACCGAGGCCGCGAAAGGCGTGGCGTAGACAGGCGCCCTGAGGCGCGGCCAGAGATCCGCCACTGCGCCCAGGTGATCCTCATGCGCATGGGTGAGCACGATCCCGACCAGATCCTTGCGACGTTCTTCGATGAAAGCGGGATCCGGCATGATGACCTCCACGCCCGGCATGCTATCGTCGCCGAAGGCTATGCCGAGGTCGAGCATCAGCCACTTGCCGGCATGGCCATAGAGATTGAGGTTCATACCGATCTCGCCGGCGCCGCCCAAGGCGAGAAACAGCAACTCTTCGTTCGACGGGACGGTCATTTGTTGTTGCGGCGCCAGATCTCCAGAAGACCGAGCGACATCAGGTCCGGCTCGATGGCGTCGAACAGGCCAATCTCGTCCTTGAACACCGCGGCGAGTCCTCCGGTTGCCACCACCTTCATGGGCTCTCCGTACTCCGCGCGGATACGCTTGATCAGGCTCTCGATCAGCCCGACATATCCCCAGAAGACACCCGACTGCATGTTGGCCACTGTATTCTTGCCGATAACCTTGGCCGGCTTCTCGACGCGGATGCGCGGCAGCCGGGCGGTCATCAGATAGAAGGCCTCGATCGTGAGTTCGACACCCGGCGCAAAGACGCCGCCGATGAAATTTCCGTCCTTGTCGGCGAGGTCGAATGTGGTGGCGCTGCCGAAGTCGATGGTGATCAGCGGCCCACCGTATTTCTTGTGGCCCGCGATCACGCCCACCAGGCGGTCCGCTCCGGCTTCCTGGGGCCGATCGATCAGGATCTTGATTCCAAGCTCGCAGTCCGGTTCCCCCACGATCAGCAACTTGGTCCTGAAGTAGGTCTCGCAGAGGCGGCGGATGTGCGTATTCACCGGCGGCACGACGCTGGCCAGGATCGCGCCCTTGATGGAATGCGGATCGAAGCCCTGCAGGTCCATGAGCTGGGTCAGCCAGGCGGCGTATTCATCGGCCGTGCGCTTGGCCTCTGTACGCAGCCGGAATTGCGCGACGATCCTGTCGCCGTCAAACACGGCGAACTTGGAATTTGTGTTGCCGACATCAATCGCGAGCAGCATTGCCCGTTCTCCTCAGGCCGCCCGGCCCAGCAATTCACCCGACACGATCTTGCGCGGCCCGGCCGTCGTATCCAGCAGCAAGGCGCCGTCGCCGTCCAGCCCGGCGAACCGGCCACGCACCAGTTCCTCTCCCAACCTGACGTCGACGTCAGCGCCAATCGGCCCGGCCTTGGCAAGCCACGCCGCACGCACGGTCTCGAAGCCATGGTGGCGCCAGTCGGCAAGCCTTTGGGCCATCGCTTGCGTGAGCTTTTCCAAGGTCGCCTCGACCGAGCCGCCGAGTGCCGCACCGGGATAGCGCATCTCTGGCAATTGCGGGGCGAAGCCCACATTGATCCCGATGCCGGCAACGACGTGCTCTACCAGACCGCCCTGCCCGCTCGAGCTCTCCAGCAGGATGCCCGCGACCTTGCCGCCATCGACCATGACGTCGTTCGGCCACTTCACTCGCGTCTCTCGGCCGGTCGGAACGACGTCGGCGACCGCGAGCGCGGCAACAAATCCGAGTTCCGTAGCGCGGGATGCCTGACAGTCGGGCCGCAGGATGGTCGAACTGTAGAGATTACCGACGGGCGAGGACCAATGGCGCCCCCGGCGGCCACGACCGCCCGTCTGCTCCCGTGCCCAGACGACCGTACCCTCAGCCGCGCCGGCTTCGGCCAGTCGTGCCGCCTCGTCATTGGTGCTGCCGACGCTGTCCAGCTCGACCAGCGTCCACCCGTCCGGCAGGACGGGCGCCGAGATCACGGGAATAGGCCTTTTGCCGCCGCCGCCGCAATCAGGCTGAGCGGCTGGGGTGCCAGCGAGAATACCGTCACCAGAATGGCAGCCACAAACGCCACCACGCGATAGACGCCGAACGGCGTGCGATCGAGGGAGTCGGCTTCCTCGTCGAAGTACATCACCTTGACGATGCGCAGGTAGTAGTAGGACGCCACGACGGACGCGAGCACACCCAGCACCGCGGGAATGAAGAGCTTGGCTTCCACTGCCGCCATGAAGATGTAGAGCTTGCCCCAGAAGCCCGCGAGCGGCGGAATGCCGGCCAGCGAGAACATGAACAGCAGCATGGCGAAGGCCATCATCGGCTGGCTCTTGGCCAGGCCCGCGAGGTCGGAGACGTTCTCGACCATGATCCCGCGGCGCTTCATCATCAGGATCGTGGCGAACACGCCCAAGGTCATGACCATGTAGATGGCGAGATAGAAGACGATCGCCTGGATCCCCTTCTCGCTGCCGCTCGCCAGTCCCAGCAGCACGTAACCCACGTTGCCGATCGACGAATAAGCCATCAGTCGCTTGATGTTCGGCTGGCGAAGTGCCGCAAAGGCGCCCAGCGCCATAGACAGCACCGAAGCTACAACGATGATCTGCTGCCACTGCATGAAAAGCGGCTTGAATGGTCCCATCAGGACGGAGACCATCAGCGAGATGGCCGCGATCTTGGGCGCCACGGCAAACAGCGCCGTCACCGGCGTCGGCGAGCCTTCATAGACGTCGGGCGTCCACATGTGGAACGGCACGGCCGACACCTTGAAGGCGAGGCCCGCGACCACGAACACCAGGCCCACGATGGTGCCGAACTCGGCAGCCCGCCCATCGAGCAGTGCCCGAGAAATCTGCACGAACGCCGTGCCGCCGCAGAAGCCGTAGATCAGGGAGGCGCCGAACAGCAGCATGCCGGAGGCCACCGAACCCAGGACAAAGTACTTCACGCCAGCTTCGGTCGAACGAAGATTGTCGCGCTGGAAGGCTGCGATGACGTAGAGCGCCAGGGACTGCAGTTCGAGGCCAACGTAGAGAGACATGAGATCGTTGGCCGAAATCATGAGCATCATGCCGAGCGTCGCCAACGCGACCAGCACCGGATACTCGAAACGCCATGCCTTGACCTGCTCGAAATAGGCGCGCGACAGCAGGACCGCGACCGCAGCACCGATCAGCACCATGGCCTTCATCGTGGCCGTCAAGCGGTCGACAATGAAGAGCGAGGCGAAAGCCGTTCCCTCACGATACGGGGCGAAAAGCAGCACCGCCGTCACCAGCAGGACGACCGACGTCGCCACCGATACGACGGGGGTCGACCTCTCGCCCTTCACCACGCCGTAGACCAGCAACAGCAGCGTCGCCGCCGCGAGGAAAATCTCCGGCCGTGCCAGCGTCCAGGATTCCAGACCGACAACCATGTTCATCACTCCGGGCCGCTCACGGCACCAACGCCGCTGTGCGGGCGAGCTTCAGGGCGGCCTGATAATCGCCAATCAGCTTGTCGACCGCCGGCGCCATCGGATCGAGGAAAGAGCTGGGATAGATACCCATCCAAAGCGTGATCAGGATCAGCGGCAGGAACAGCGCGATCTCGCGGCGGTTCATGTCGAGGATGCCCTTCAGCGAGTCCTTGGTAAGTTCGCCAAAGACCACCTTGCGATAGAGCCAGAGCGCGTAGGCCGCTCCCAGGATGATGCCGGTCGTGGCCAGGAAGGCCACCCAGGTGTTGGCCTTGAACGTGCCGACCAGGACCAGGAATTCGCCAACGAAACCCGACAGGCCGGGCAAGCCGACGCTCGCCAGGGTGAAGAACAGGAACGTGAAGGCATACCGCGGCATCCGGTGAACCAGGCCGCCATAGGCCGCGATTTCGCGGGTATGCATGCGGTCGTAGACGACACCGACGCAGAGGAAGAGCGCGGCCGAGACGATGCCGTGGCTCAGCATCTGGAAGATCGACCCCTGAACGCTCTGCATGTTCAGGATGAAGGCGCCGATCGTCACGAAGCCCATGTGGGCGATCGACGAATAGGCGATCAGCTTCTTCATGTCCTCCTGCACAAGGGCGACGAGGGACGTGTAGATAATGGCCACGATGCTGAGCCCGAAGACGAGCGGCGCGAAGTACTGCGTCGCTTCCGGCAGCAGCGGAATAGAGAACCGCAGGAAGCCGTACCCTCCCATCTTCAGCAGCACGCCGGCCAGGATCACCGAGCCGGCCGTCGGGGCCTCGACATGGGCATCTGGCAGCCAGGTGTGGACCGGCCACATCGGCACCTTGACCGCGAAGGACGCAAAGAAGGCGAGCCACAGCCAGCACTGCCAGGTGAAGGGCAGGTCGAGCTTCTCCACCGCGGTCGGCAGGTCCGTGGTGCCGACCTGCCAGTAGATGGCGATGATCGCCAGCAGCATCAGGACCGAACCCAGCAGTGTGTAGAGGAAGAACTTGAAGGCCGCGTAGACGCGCCGCTTGCCACCCCAGACACCGATGATCAGGAACATCGGAATCAGCACGCCTTCGAAGAAGATGTAGAACAAGGCGAGGTCGAGGGCGCAGAACATGCCGACCATGAAGGTCTCGAGCACAAGGAACGCAACCATGTATTCCTTGACGCGGGTATGGACCGACTCCCAGCTCGCCAGGATGCAGATCGGCGTCAGCAAGGTCGACAGCAGCACGAAGAACAGCGAGATGCCGTCGATGCCCATGTGATAGCCGATGCCGAGTGCAGGTACCCAATCGAATTTCTCTTCGAACTGGTAGCCCGCCTTGGTGGCGTCGAAGCGGATCCAGAGAACCAGCGAGATCGCGAACGTCACCAGTGAAGTAATCAGCGCGGCGCTGCGGCAGTTACGATCGACAGCTTCCTTGGGACCGTTGACGATCAGACAGAAGAATGCGCCCACCAGCGGCAGGAACGTGACGAGGGAGAGGATCGGCCAGCTCGACATCGCCCTACCCCACCGCCAGCATGAAGTACGTGACGAGACCTGCCACGCCGACCAGCATCACGAAGGCATAGTGGTAGAGGTAGCCGCTCTGGAAGCGGCTCAGTACGCCCGCCATGTCCTGCGCCCGCGCGGCGATGTTGTCGGGGCCGAGCCCGTCAATCAGTGCGCCGTCGCCCTTCTTCCACAAGGCGCGGCCGATCGCGAGCGACGGCCGGACGAAGATCGCGTCGTAGATCTCGTCGAAGTACCACTTGTTGAAGAACAGCGCATGGATGCCTGGGAATGCCTTGACCGTGCGGGCCGGCAGGTCCGTCTTTACGATGTAGTAATAGTAGCTGAGTGCGATGCCTGCGAGTGCGAAGACCAACGGAATCAACTTCACCCACAGCGGCACTTCGTGGGCGTGATGCAGCACTTCCTCGGTCGACTTGAGCGCGATCGACTGGCCCCAGAAGCTCTTCCAGTCATGACCGACGAACCAGTCGTAGGCGACATAGCCCGACAGCGCGGCGCCGATCGCCAGCACATAGAGCGGGATCATCATGACGAGGGGCGACTCGTGGGCATGATCCCAGGTGTGATGGTCACCCCGGTACTTGCCGTAGAACGTCAGGAACATCAGGCGTGTCGAGTAGAACGCCGTCATGAACGCGGCGATGACGCCCAGCCAGAAGGCGATGAGGCCCACCGTCGTGTGCACGCCGAAGGCCGATTCCAGCATGATGTCCTTGGAATAGAAGCCGGCGAAGCCGACGCCGTTGCCGAGCAGGAACGGAATGCCGATGCCCGACAACGCCAGGGTGCCGATCCACATGACCACGAAGGTCCGCGGCGCCTTCTCCTTCACGCCGCCCATCTTCCGCATGTCCTGCTCGTGATGCAGGCAGGTGATGACCGAACCGGAGCCCAGGAACAGCAAGGCCTTGAAGAAGGCGTGGGTCATGAGATGGAACATCGCCGCCGAATACGCGCCGACGCCGCAAGCGAAGAACATGTAGCCGAGCTGGCTACAGGTCGAATAGGCGACCACCCGCTTGATATCGAACTGGGTGAGGCCGACCGTGGCTGCAAAGAAGGCCGTTGCCGCGCCGACCAGCGTGACCACTTGCAGCGCGACAGGCGCCAGTTCGAACAGCGGCGACAGCCGGCAGACCATGAACACGCCGGCAGTCACCATGGTGGCGGCATGGATCAGCGCGGATACCGGCGTCGGGCCTTCCATGGCGTCCGGCAGCCAGGTGTGCAGTCCGAGCTGGGCCGATTTGCCCATGGCGCCGACGAACAGCAGCAGGCACGCCGTCTCCAGCGCCGGCAGGTCCATGCCGAGGAATTGAATACGCATCTGGGCCATTTCCGGCCCCTTGGCGAAGATGTCGGCGAAGTTCACCGAGCCGCTCAGCATCCAGACTGCGAAGATGCCAAGCGCGAAGCCGAAGTCGCCGACACGATTGACGATGAACGCCTTCATGGCCGCTGCATTGGCCGAGGGCTTGTCGTACCAGAAGCCGATCAGCAGATAGGACGCAAGGCCCACGCCTTCCCAGCCGAAGAACAGCTGAACAAGATTGTCCGACGTGACCAGCATCAGCATGAAAAAGGTGAACAGGCTGAGATAAGACATGAAGCGCGCGATGCTGGTGTCCTCGGCCATGTAACCGATCGAATAGACATGCACCATCGATGACACGACGGTGACGACGATCAGCATGACCGCCGTCAGCGTGTCGACGCGCAGAGCCCAGTCGACATCGAACGTTCCCGAGCCGATCCAGGTGAAGAGCTTGACCACGATCAGCTTTCCGCTTTCCGGCCCGAAGCCGATGCGGATGAACACGAAAATCGACAACGCCGCCGCGACGAGCAGCGCCGCGGTGGTGACGATCTGTGCGGGCCGATCGCCGATCACGCGGCAGAAAAGGCCGGCGATCGCCGCGGCGAGCAGCGGCAGGAAGACGATGAGCTTGACGGCTAGGTCCATGGTGAGTGCGAGCCCCTAGCCCTTCATCTCGTTGATGTCTTCGACGGCGATCGTTCCACGGTTGCGGAAATAGACCACCAGGATGGCGAGCCCGATGGCAGCCTCCGCCGCCGCCACTGTCAGCACCAACATCGCGAAGATCTGGCCGACGACGTTGCCCTCGAAGATGGAGAAGGCGACGAGATTGATATTCACTGCAAGCAACATAAGCTCGACGCACATCAGGATGACGATGACGTTCTTGCGATTTAGGAAGATGCCCAGGATACCCAGCGTGAACAGCACCGAGGAGACCGTAAGGTAGTGACCCAGCCCAATGGACATCACACGCCTCCCCTGGTCGGCACCTTGACCACGGTCATCGACTGTTCCTTGGTCCGGTTGATCTGGTCGCCGATATTCTGGCGACGCACGCCCGGACGAGTACGCAGCGTCAGCACAATGGCGCCGATCATGGCCACCAGCAGGACAAGACCCGCCACCTGGAAGAGATAGAAGTACTGGGTGTAGAGCACCCGGCCTATCGCCCGCGTATTGTCGATGGCGAGCACTTGGGCACCCTGCTTGTTCAAGGCCGCCATCGTGGTCGAGCCGGCCCCCAGAACACCCAGCGCAAGCAGGATTTCGGCCAGCAACACAACGCCGATCATGGCGCCGACCGGCAGGTATTTGAGGAAGCCCTCGCGAATCTCGACGAGGTTGATGTCGAGCATCATCACAACAAACAGGAACAGCACCGCAACCGCGCCGACATAGACGATGACCAAGATCATCGCGATGAACTCGGCGCCGATCAGCAGGAACAGCGCTGCAGCATTGAAGAAGGCAAGGATCAGGAACAACACCGAATAGACCGGGTTGCGCGAGACCACGACCATCGCGCCCGATGCGACGACCACCGCCGCGAAGACGTAGAAGGCCAGAGCCTGAAGCAGCATTGTTCTCTCTCCCCCGCCTGCCGCTCAGCGATACGCGGCGTCAGCGTGGAGATTGGCCGCGATCAGGCTCTCCCAGCGGTCGCCATTCGCGAGCAACTTGTCCTTGTTGTACATCAGCTCCTCGCGGGTCTCGGTCGAAAATTCGAAATTCGGCCCCTCGACGATGGCATCGACAGGGCAGGCTTCCTGGCAGAAGCCGCAGTAGATGCACTTCGTCATATCGATGTCGTAGCGCGTGGTGCGCCGGCTACCGTCGTCACGCGGCTCGGCCTCGATGGTGATCGCCTGGGCCGGACAGATCGCCTCGCACAGCTTGCAGGCGATGCAGCGTTCCTCCCCGTTGGGATAGCGACGCAGCGCGTGCTCGCCGCGAAACCGCGGGCTAAGCGGCCCCTTTTCATGCGGATAGTTCACCGTCACCTTGGGCTTGAACATGTACTTCAGCGTCAGCGCAAAGCCGGTGACCAGTTCGGTCAGCAGGAAGGCGCGCGCGGTGCGGTCCAGAGAGGCCATTGTGCGATCTCCCTAAGGCTTCGGAACCCAGCCGCCGAACTGCAGCACGGCGGCGGTGAGGACGACCCAGCCCAGCGAGACCGGCAGGAACACTTTCCAGCCCAGACGCATCAGCTGGTCGTAGCGGTAGCGAGGCAGCGTGCCCTTGGTCCAGCTAAAGACGAACAGCAGGAACGCGATCTTGAGGGCGAACCAGACGACGCCCGGTACGTAGGTGAAGGGCGCATATGGGATCGGCGACATCCAGCCGCCGAGGAATAGAATGGCCCCGAGCGCCGACAGCAGGATCATGTTGGCGTATTCGCCGAGGAAGAACAGGCCGAACGTCATCGCCGAGTATTCGGTGTGGAATCCCGCCACGAGCTCGGCCTCGGACATCGGCAGATCGAAGGGCGTGCGGTTGGTTTCCGCCAGGGCCGACACGAAGAAGATCACGAACATCGGCAGCAGCGGCAGGAAGAACCAGTGCCAAAACCCACCGGACTGGGCGAGCACCACGTCGGACAGGTTGAGCGAGCCGACGCAGAGCAGGACAGTGATCAGCACAAAGCCGATCGAGACTTCATAGGACACCATCTGCGCCGCCGAGCGCAGCGCACCCAGGAAGGCGTACTTCGAGTTCGACGCCCAGCCGGCGATGATGATGCCGTACACGCCGAGCGAAGAGATGGCGAAAAGGTAGAGAATTCCGACATTGATGTTGGCAATGACCCAGCCATCGTCGAACGGCACCACCGCCCAGGCCACCAGCGCCGTCATGAAGGTGATCATCGGCGCTATGATGAACAGAATCGCATTGGCACTGGACGGAACGATGGTTTCCTTCAGCACCAGCTTCAAACCGTCGGCGAAGGGCTGCAGGAGGCCGAACGGGCCAACAACATTTGGACCGCGGCGGAGCTGGATCGAGGCCCACACCTTGCGGTCGACGTAAGTCATGTAGGCGACGGAAACCAGCAACGGCACCGTAACAGCCAGACACTGGGCCAAGATGACGATGGCCTGGCCCAGCCAGTTGACGGT
This sequence comes from Reyranella massiliensis 521, assembly GCA_945862125.1. GTDB lineage: Bacteria > Pseudomonadota > Alphaproteobacteria > Reyranellales > Reyranellaceae > Reyranella > Reyranella massiliensis_A. The sequence goes on along the minus strand of CAMAYC010000002.1, from coordinate 25,518 downwards.
GAAGAAATGGATCAGATCGGCGCTCATTCCCTACTCCGCCGCCATGAGTTGGGCGCGCGAGGCCATGCACTCGGCCATCGTCTTGGACGCACGGCTGATCGGGCAGGTCATGTAGAAGTTGACGATTGGCGAAACGAACGGCTGATCGGTCAAGGCGCCCGCCTTGCCGAAGATACCCCACGTACCCGCCGCCTGCTGGTCGATCGCCGCAAAGGTCTTGTTCACCGCAACGAGGCGGGCTCGAACCTGGTCGAGCGTGTCGTAGGGCAGCGTCTTGCCTAAACGCTCCGAAAGCGCGCGCAGGATCGCCCAATCCTCTCGGGCGTCGCCCGGCGGATAGCCGGCGCGTTGGCCCAGCTGCACGCGGCCTTCGGTATTCACATAGGTTCCGGGTTTCTCGGTATAGGCGGCCCCCGGCAGGACGACATCGGCGCGATGTGCGCCCGTATCGCCATGGTGGCCTTGATAGACCACGAAGGCCTTGCCGAGCCGCTTGGTGTCTATCTCGTCCGCGGCCAGAAGATAGACCAGCTCGATCTCGCGCTTCTCGCAGCCGGCCAGGATACCCTCGACGTCGCGGCCGCCTTCTCCCGGCACCAGGCCGAGATCGAGGCCGCCGACGCGCGCCGCCGTCGTGTGGAGCACGGCGAAGCCATTCCAGTCAGCGCGAACGGCGTTCAGTTTCTCGGTGAGATCGCGGGCCAGCGCCAGGATGGCGGCGCCGTCGTCACGCGCCAGAGCGCCCATACCGATGATGATCAGCGGGTGCTTCGCGGCCTTCAATTTCTCGGAGAAGTCGAGCTTGCCTTCAGCGAGGTCGCGCAGCGTGGCGGGTCCAGCGCCCAGGCGCTCGACTGGATAGGTGTGGTCCACGGTGGGGCCGACACTGGCAAAGGTGCATTGCCCCGACAGATAGCGCTTGCGCAGCCGCGCATTCAGGACTGGCGATTCCCAGCGTGGATTGGTGCCGATCAGCAGGATCGCATCGGCGGAATCGATACCGTGGACACCCGGATTGAAGATGTAGCTGCCGCGAGGTCCGTCTAGCTTTGCACCATCCTGGCGGCAGTCGATGTTGGGGGATCCCAGCGCCTTCATCAAATCCTTGAGCGCCACCATTGCTTCGGCGTCGCACTGATCGCCAGTGATTGCGGCGACCTTGGCACCGTCCAGCCCCTTCAACTTGGCCTCGATCGCGCCGAACGCCTGATCCCACGTCGCCTCGACCAGCTTGCCGCCGCGCCGCACGTACGGCCGGTCCAGGCGCTGATGACGCAGCCCATCGAGGGCGTGCCGCGTTTTGTCGGAGATCCACTCTTCGTTCACATCGTCGTTGAGACGCGGCAGCACGCGCATCACCTGCGCGCCGCGCGTGTCGATGCGGATGTTGGCGCCGAGCCCGTCCATCACGTCGATCGATTCAGTCTTGCTGAGTTCCCACGAGCGGGCTTCGAAGGCATAGGGCTTGGAGGTCAAGGCACCGACCGGGCAAAGATCGACCAGATTGCCGGACAACTCGGTGCTGAGCGCATGCTCGACGTAAGTCGTGACTTCCATGCTCTCGCCGCGACCCGTGGCGCCCAACTCTTCTACACCCGCGACCTCGGTCGCGAAACGGATGCAGCGCGTGCAGTGAATGCAACGATTCATCGAGGTCTTAACCAGCGGACCCAATTCCTTGTCAGGCACGGCACGCTTGTTCTCATGGAAGCGACTGCGGTCGAAGCCGTAGCCCATCGCCTGGTCCTGCAGATCGCACTCGCCGCCCTGGTCGCAGATCGGGCAATCGAGCGGATGGTTGATCAGCAGGAATTCCATCACACCGTTGCGCGCTTTCTTGACCGTCGACGTCGTCGTGAAAATCTCCTGCTTGTCAGCAACTGGCAGTGCGCAGCTTGCCTGCGGCTTGGGCGGCCCGGGCTTCACCTCGACAAGGCACATGCGGCAATTGCCGGCGATCGACAGTCGTTCGTGGTAGCAGAAGCGCGGGATCTCGACGCCCGCCAGTTCACAGGCCTGCAGGACCGTGATGCCGGCCGGCACCTCGAGTTCGACGCCGTCGATTTTGACCTTGGGCATTGCCTGCTCCCCGCCCCTACTCGGCCGCCAGTTTTTCGGTGCGCGCGCGGATGCGGCGCTCCATTTCGGGCCGGAAATGGCGGATCAGCCCCTGGATCGGCCACGCTGCGGCATCGCCCAGGGCGCAGATCGTATGGCCCTCAACCTGCTTGGTCACATCCTCGAGCGCGTCGATCTCTTCCAGGCGCGCATTGCCCGTCACCATGCGTTCCATGACGCGCCACATCCAGCCGGTACCTTCGCGGCAGGGCGTGCACTGGCCGCAACTCTCGTGCTTGTAGAAGTAGCTGAGCCGCGCGATCGCCTTAACGATATCGGTCGACTTGTCCATGACGATGACGGCCGCCGTGCCGAGGCCCGACTTCTGATCGCGCAACGAGTCGAAATCCATCAGGACGGTGTCGCAAATCGACTTGGGCAGCAGGGGCACCGAGGCGCCGCCGGGGATCACCGCCAGCAGGTTGTCCCATCCGCCGCGCACACCGCCCGCATGACGATCGATCAGCTCGCGCAACGGGATGCCCATTTCTTCTTCGACATTGCAGGGCTTGTTCACATGCCCCGAGATGCAGAACAGCTTGGTGCCGGTGTTGTTCGGCCGGCCAATACCGGCGAACCATGCCGCCCCACGGCGCAGGATGGTGGGCGCCACGGCGATCGACTCGACATTGTTCACCGTCGAAGGGCAGCCATAGAGACCCGAACCGGCCGGGAACGGCGGTTTTAGCCGCGGCATGCCCTTCTTGCCTTCGAGGCTTTCCAGCAGCGCGGTTTCCTCGCCGCAGATGTAGGCCCCGGCACCGCGGTGGACGTAGAGGTCGAAGTCCCAGCCCGAACCACAGGCGTTCTTTCCGAGCAGACCTGCTTCATAAGCCTCGCGGATGGCAACCAAGAGGTTCTGGGCCTCATTGTAGAATTCGCCGCGCACGTAGATGTAGCCGGCGTTCGCTCGCATGGCGAAACCTGCGACCAGGCAGCCCTCGATGAAGAGATGCGGGTCATGACGCAGGATATCGCGGTCCTTGCAGGTACCCGGCTCCGACTCGTCGGCGTTCACGATCAGGTAGTGAGGACGGTCCTTCACTTCCTTGGGCATGAAGGACCATTTGAGACCGGTCGGGAATCCGGCGCCGCCGCGGCCGCGCAGGCCAGACTTCTTCATCTCATCAATGATGCCGTCGGGACCTTTGTCGAGGATGGCCTTGGTATTGTCCCAGGCGCCGCGCGCCCGTGCGCCGGCCAGATGCCAGTCATGGGCGCCATAGAGATTGGTGAAAATGCGGTCCTTGTCGCTGAGCATCGCCCTACTCGCTCCTCAGCGTCGTGGCGCCACCAACCGGCGCCGATGTCTGCCGGTCGACCTGTGGGCCGGCCTTCGGCGTTTCGCCGCGCCTGAACGCGTCGAGCACCTTGTTGATCGAGGCCTCATCGAGATCCTCGAAGAAATCGTCGTTGATCTGGACGACCGGCGCGTTCACGCAGCCGCCGAGGCACTCGACTTCCTGCACACTGAAGGTCTCGCCGTCGGCCGCATGCTGGCAGGCCTTCATCACCGCATCCGAGCCGCGCAGCCAGCACGGCGTCGTGGTGCAGATCTGCAGCAGGTACTTCCCGCGCGGCTTGAGCTGAAACATCGTGTAGAAGGTCGCGATCTCGTAGACCCGTATCGGCGCCATATCGAGCAGCTTGGCGACCTCGTCCATCGCCACCCGCGGCAGCCAACCCTGCTGGCGCTGCGCGATGTCCAGCACGGCGATCACGGCGCTGGCCTGGCGGCCGGGCGGATAGTTGGCCATCAGGGCCTTCGCCTTGGCCAGGGATTCAGGCGTGAAGGCGAAATGCTCGACCTTCGGCACATCCTTGGGATCGGCGGTGATCATCGCCATCTCGTCGTCTCCTAGCGGTCGATCTCGCCGAACACGATGTCGAGCGAGCCGATGTTCGCCGACATGTCGGCGAGTTGGTGGCCCTTCGTCATCATCTCGAGCGCCTGCAAGTGCGGAAATCCCGGTGCCCGTATCTTGCAGCGATAGGGCTTGTTGGTGCCGTCGGACACAAGGTAGACGCCGAACTCGCCCTTTGGCGCCTCGACAGCCGTATAGGTTTCTCCGGCCGGCACCTTGTAGCCTTCGGTGTAGAGCTTGAAGTGATGGATCAGCGCTTCCATCGACCCCTTCATCTCGCCGCGACGAGGAGGCGACAGCTTGCGATCGTCGACTCGCACCGGGCCGCCCACCTTGCGCAGTGCCGCAATACACTGCTCCATGATGCGCACGCTCTGGTACATTTCCTCGATGCGCACGAGGTAACGCGCAAAACAATCGCCCGTCTTGCCGAGCGGAATGTCGAAGTCCATGCGGTCGTAGACATCGTAAGGCTGCGACTTGCGCAGATCCCAAGGTATGCCCGAGGCACGGATCAGCGGTCCGGAGAATCCCCAGTCGAGCGCCTGCTCGGCCGACACGACACCGATGTCGACTGTGCGCTGGCGGAAGATTCGGTTGTCGTTCAGCAGCTTCTCGATGTCCTTCAGGAACGGGAAGAACTGCTTGATCCAGCCATCCATCGAATCGAGCATTCCGTCGGGCAGATCCTGGTGAACGCCACCCGGCCGAAAGTAGGCCGCATGCATGCGCGAGCCGCTCACCTGCTCATAATACTCCATAAGCAGCTCGCGCTGCTCGAAGCCCCACAGCGGCGGTGTAAGCGCGCCGGTGTCCATCGCAAACGTCGTGACGTTCAGCAGATGATTCAGGATACGCGTGATCTCCGCGAACAGCACACGGATGTACTGGCCACGCTCCGGCGCCGTGATGCCCAGCAGTTTCTCCACCGCCAGCGCATAGGCATGCTCCTGGTTCATCGGCGAGACGTAGTCGAGCCGGTCGAAGTACGGCACTGCCTGCAGGTAGCTCTTGTACTCGATCAGCTTCTCGGTACCGCGATGCAGCAGGCCGATGTGGGGATCGCAGCGTTCGACGATCTCGCCGTCCATCTCGACGACCAGGCGCAACACGCCGTGGGCCGCCGGGTGTTGCGGCCCGAAGTTCATCGTCAGGGTCTTGATCTCGACGTCGGACATGTCAGCTCGTCTTGACCTCGGGTTGGGCCTTTTCGTCACCCGGCAAGGTCTGCGCGCCTTCCCATGGGCTGAGGAAGTCGAAGCGGCGGAACTCCTGCGTCAGCTTCACCGGCTCGTAGACCACGCGCTTCTGCACATCGTCCCAGCGCAGCTCGACGAAGCCGGTGAGCGGGAAATCCTTGCGCAGCGGATGCCCCTCGAACCCGTAGTCGGTGAGAATCCGCCGCAGGTCGGGGTGATCGGCAAACCACACGCCGTAGAGATCGTAGGTCTCGCGCTCGAACCAGCCGGCAGCGCTGTAGACCGGCGCAGCCGACGGTACCGGCGTCGATTCGTCGGTCATTACCTTTATGCGGATGCGCTGGTTGTTCTTCAGGCTGAGCAGATTGTAGACGACATCGAAGCGCTTCTCTCGCTCGGGCCAGTCGACGCCACAGATGTCTATCAGCTGCTTGAACAGACACTTCGGATCGTCGCGCAGGAACGTGAGCAAACCCAACAGCTTGCCGGCCGGGCACTCTAGCATCAGTTCGCCGAGACGGACGTTGCAGCCGGTCACCGCTCCAGCTGTCGCCTGGACGATGTGATCGCCGAGTTCCTGCAGAGGCTGGTTCATCAACGCACCAGCGTTCCGGTGCGGCGAATCTTTTTCTGGAGCTGAAGGATGCCGTATAGCAACGCCTCGGCGGTCGGAGGGCAGCCCGGCACATAGATGTCTACCGGCACAATGCGGTCGCAGCCGCGCACGACCGAGTAACTGTAATGATAGTAGCCGCCGCCGTTGGCGCAGGAGCCCATCGAGATGACGTAGCGCGGCTCGGCCATCTGGTCGTAGACCTTGCGCAACGCCGGCGCCATCTTGTTGGTCAGCGTCCCGGCCACGATCATCACATCAGCGGCGCGCGGGCTCGGCATCGGCGCGAAGCCGAAGCGGTCGAGGTCGTAGCGGCTCATCCAGCAATGGATCATCTCGACGCCGCAGCAGGCCAGGCCGAACGTGAGACCCCACATCGACCCGGTACGCGCCCAGGTGATCAGCTTGTCGAGTTGCGCGACGACGAAGCCTTTGTCGGCCAGCTCATCGTTCAAGGCCCGCGACAGCGCCGCCTCGGCGACGCTGTCCGACTTCGGCGGAGTGATCACTCCCATTCCAGGGCTCCCTTGCGCCACTCGTAGATGAATCCGACCGTGAGCACGCCCAGGAACAGCATCATCGACCAGAAGCCGAAGAGCCCGATGTCGCCCAGCGTCACCGCCCAGGGAAACAGGAAGGCGACCTCGAGATCGAAGATGATGAATAGAATGGCGACCAGGTAGAACCGGACGTCGAACTTGCCGCGCGCGTCGTCGAACGGCGCAAAGCCGCACTCGAATGGCGACAGCTTCTCGGAATTGGGGTTCTGGCGGGCGATCAGATACGATCCACCGAGCATCGCGCTCGTAAGGCCAAAGGCGAGGCCGAGGAAGATCAGGATCGGAAGGTATTCCCTAAGAAGATCTTCCATCGCCACCCCTTGCGCCCCGTTTTTGTGGGCTGCCAGTGTTTGGGCTGGCGCGAGCGACGGGACTCGAACCCGCGACCTCCGGCGTGACAGGCCGGCGTTCTAACCAACTGAACTACGCCCGCAATAGCCCCAAACGGCGCGCGAGAGATATAGGACCACCTATTGGGTGTCAAGCATACCGCACCCGCGAAGAGGTGCGTAAATGCCCGATATTGTTATGCTTTCCGCGCTGCCGCGGACGCCTCGCGAAACACTGGTGGGCGATGACGGGCTCGAACCGCCGACATCTTCCGTGTAAAGGAAGCGCTCTACCAACTGAGCTAATCGCCCGACACGTTCAGTCCTAACACAGCGCCGGAAAGCGGCGCTAGTTGATCGCGTCCTTGAGAGCCTTGCTCGCCTTGAAACGCGGCACATTCGCAGCTGGAATCTTGATCTTCTCGCCGGTCTGCGGATTTCGCCCTTCACCTGCCTTGCGCTTGGTTACCTGGAAGGTCCCGAAGCCCACCAGCAAAACCTTTTCCTTCTTCTTCAAGGACTTGGTGACGACGGTCAGGATGGCATCGACGGCGTTCGCGGCGTCGGTCTTGGAGAGGTTGGTCGAAGCCGCGACGGCGGCGATCAAATCGTGCTTGTTCACGGGCGAGCCCCTGCATGGTCCGGCAGCCTCAAGTGTAGGGGCGACCTGAAAACGGCGTCAACGCTGAATGCCATATTTTGTGGGACGTGCTCCCACAAGGCGCATAAGTTGCGGTCAGACGCAACGAAGCCCCGGATCGCTCCGGGGCTTCGGGCTACTTTCGGAGGGGCGCTTAATGGGCCCGGATGGCCTCGGGTCCCTCTGCCGGCTTGGCCGCGACCGCATCGAGGTCGTTCGGCCATTCGACGGCAACCAGCGGCTTGACCAGCGCCTTGGCGAGGACCTCATCGACGGTCGACACCGGGATGATCTCCAGCCCCTTCTTCACGTTGTCCGGGATCTCCGGCAGATCGCGCTCATTTTCCTTGGGAATGAGCACGGTCTTGAGTCCCCCGCGCAACGCCGCCAGCAACTTCTCCTTGAGGCCGCCGATCGGCATGACCCGGCCGCGCAGGCTGATCTCGCCGGTCATGGCCACATCCTTGCGCACCGCGATGCCGGTCAGCGCCGAGACGATCGAGGTGATCATGCCGACACCCGCCGACGGACCGTCCTTGGGCGTGGCACCTTCCGGCACGTGCACATGGATGTCGCGCTTCTCGAAGATGTTGTGCTTGATGCCGAAGGTCGCCGCGCGCGAGCGGATGTAGGCATTGGCCGCCTGCACCGACTCCTGCATGACGTCACCCAGCTTGCCTGTAATGGTGACGCGACCGCGGCCCGGGACCAGCACGGCTTCGATCTGCAGCAGTTCGCCACCGACCTCGGTCCACGCCAGGCCCGTCGTGATGCCGACCAGATCCTCGAGCTCGGCCTCGCCGTAACGGAAGCGGCGAACGCCAGCGAACTTGTCGAGGTTCTTGCGGCCGATCTTCACCTTGGAAGTCCCCTTCATGAGGATTTCCTTCACCGCCTTGCGGGCCAGATTGGCAATCTCGCGCTCGAGATTGCGGACGCCAGCCTCACGCGTGTAGTAGCGCACGAGATCGCGTACGGCGTCATCATGGATGTCGAGTTCGCCGTCCTTTAGCCCGTTCGCCTCGACCTGCTTGGTGATCAGGTGCTTGCGCGCAATCGCGACCTTCTCGTCCTCGGTGTAGCCGGCCAGCCGGATGATCTCCATGCGATCCATCAGCGGCTGTGCCATGCGCAGCGAGTTTGCCGTGGTGATGAACATCACGTTCGACAGGTCGTAGTCGACCTCGAGATAGTGGTCGTTGAACGCGCTGTTCTGCTCCGGATCCAGGACCTCGAGCAACGCCGACGACGGGTCGCCACGGAAATCCGCGCCGAGCTTGTCGATCTCGTCGAGCAGGAAGAGCGGGTTCGAGGACTTCGCCTTCTTCATGCTCTGGATGACCTTGCCCGGCAGCGAGCCGATGTAGGTCCGGCGATGGCCGCGGATCTCGGCCTCGTCCCGAACGCCGCCCAGCGACATGCGCACGAAGTTGCGCCCCGTAGCCTTGGCGATCGACTTGCCGAGCGACGTCTTGCCGACACCCGGCGGGCCGACGAGGCAGAGGATCGGGCCCTTCATCTTGTCGACGCGCTGCTGGACTGCCAGGTACTCGAGGATGCGCTCCTTCACCTTCTCCAGGCCGTGGTGGTCGGCATTGAGAATCTCCTCGGCGTACTTCAGATCCTTGATGATCTTGGTGGGCTTCCGCCACGGAATCGACAGCAGCCAGTCGAGGTAGTTGCGCACCACCGTCGCCTCGGCCGACATCGGGCTCATGGTCCGGAGCTTCTTCAGCTCGGCATTGGCCTTTTCCCGCGCTTCCTTGGACAGGCGCGTCTTGCGGATGCGCTTCTCCAGCTCGGAGACCTCGTCGCGACCGTCCTCGGTCTCGCCAAGCTCCTTCTGGATCGCCTTCATCTGCTCGTTGAGATAATACTCGCGCTGCGTCTTCTCCATCTGACGCTTCACGCGGTTGCGGATCTTTTTCTCGACCTGCAACACGCCGATCTCGCCTTCCATCAGGCCGAGGATGCGCTCCAGCCGCTTCGACACCGAATCTAGCTCGAGCAGCTGCTGCTTCTCCGCCACCTTCAGCGCCAAGTGCGCCGAGATGGTGTCGGCGAGCTTGGCCGGCTCCTCGATCTTGTTGATCGAAACGACGACTTCAGGCGGCACCTTCTTGTTCAGCTTCACGTAGTTCTCGAACTCCGAGACCACGGTGCGTGCCGCCGCCTGCAGCTCGGATGATTCGGCCGCCACCTCTTCCATCTCGATGGCGCGCGCCTCGAAGAAGTCGGCACGATCGGTGTAGCCGGTGACGCGAACGCGCCGCCCGCCCTCGACCAGCACTTTGACGGTATCGTCGGGCAGCTTGAGCAGCTGTAGGACCGTTCCCAGCGTGCCGATGGTGTAGATGTCCTCGGGGCCTGGATCGTCCTGGCTGGCGTTCTTCTGGGCGATCAGCAGTATCTGCTTGTCGTCCTTCATCACCTCTTCCAGTGCCTTCACGCTCTTTTCTCGGCCAACAAAGAGCGGAACGATCATGCCTGGAAACACGACAATGTCGCGCAATGGCAGGACCGGATAGACGATTCCTTGAATGGGGGCGTTCATGATGCCTCGCAACGTACGCTGTTAGAGCTACCCACCTTTCGGCCGCGATCCCCAGAATGGGCAATTCACGGCGCGATTAGGCGCGCACTCACCAGCAAAGATTGGCTTGAACAGGGGGTTGTTCAAGACCCGTCGGCGGACCGCCGGCGACGGATGCCGCCGACGCAGCAAAACTCAGGCCGGCGCGGCGGCTACGCCCTCTTTGCGCTCGCCGTGCACGTAGAGCGGCTGGGCCCGGCCTTCGATGACTTCGCGGTTGATAACCACTTCCTCGACACCGTCGAGCGACGGCAGGTCGTACATGGTGTCCAGGAGTACAGTCTCCATGATGGATCGCAGACCGCGTGCGCCGGTCTTGCGCAGGATCGCCTTCTGGGAAACCGCCCGCAGGGCATCTTCGGTGAACTTCAGCTTCACGCTCTCCATGTCGAAGAGGCGCTGGTACTGCTTCAGAAGCGCGTTCTTCGGCCGGGTCAGGATCTCGATCAGGGCGCTCTCGTCCAGATCCTCTAGGGTCGCCACGACCGGCAAACGGCCGACGAACTCAGGGATCAAGCCGTACCTCAGCAGATCCTCGGGTTCGAGGTCACGCAGGATCTCGCCCGTGCGCCGGTCCTCAGGACCGCGCACCTCGGCGCCGAAGCCGATCGATGTGCCCTGCCGGCGCATCGAGATGATCTTGTCGAGGCCGGAGAAAGCACCACCGCAGATGAACAGGATGTTCGTCGTGTCGACCTGCAGGAATTCCTGTTGCGGATGCTTGCGCCCGCCTTGAGGTGGCACGGAGGCCACGGTGCCTTCCATGATCTTCAACAGCGCCTGCTGGACACCTTCGCCCGAAACGTCGCGGGTGATCGAGGGGTTGTCCGACTTGCGGCTGATCTTGTCGACTTCGTCGATGTAGACGATGCCACGCTGCGCCCGCTCGACGTTGTAGTCGGCAGCCTGCAGCAGCTTCAGGATGATGTTCTCCACATCCTCGCCGACATAGCCCGCTTCCGTCAGAGTCGTGGCATCGGCCATGGTGAACGGCACGTCCAGCATGCGCGCCAGGGTCTGGGCGAGCAGTGTCTTGCCGCAGCCGGTCGGGCCAATCAGCATGATGTTCGACTTGGCGATCTCGACGTCATTCGCCTTGCCGCCATGGCTAAGGCGCTTGTAGTGATTGTGCACTGCAACCGCGAGGATCCGCTTGGCCTGATCCTGGCCGATCACATAGTCGTCGAGGATCTGGCGGATCTCCTTGGGAGACGGAACGCCGTCCTTGGACTTGACCAGCGTGGTCTTGTTCTCTTCACGGATGATGTCCATGCAGAGCTCGACGCACTCGTCGCAGATGAACACCGTCGGCCCGGCAATGAGCTTTCGGACCTCGTGCTGGCTCTTGCCGCAGAAGCTGCAATAGAGGGTATTGCGGGAATCGCCCCCGGATTTGGCGGCTGGCATGTCGTTAACGCACCTCCGCTTGGGGGGCCCGCTGACTGCGAGCCCGCACGCAAGACTATGTTAAACTCGACCTTGGGATGGCCACAACATCAAAATATGGTGTGTCGGTCACCAATTCCGAAACAATTGGTCGCGGCTGCCCCTCAGGAAGCAGCCGCCTGGACAGTCGGAGTTGGCCTTTTCTCAAGGACATCGTCGATGAGCCCGAACTCTTTGGCTTCCGGCGGCGAGAAGAACTTGTCGCGCTCCATGGCGCGTTCGATCTCCTCGAGCGTTCGCCCGGTATGGGTGACATACATCTGATTCAGCCGGGCCCGGGTCAGCAGGATCTCCTTGGCGTGAATCTCGATGTCCGTCGCCTGGCCCTGGGCACCACCTGAAGGCTGGTGAATCATGATGCGGGCATTGGGGAGCGAAAAGCGCTTCCCCTTCTGACCGGCCATCAGCAACAGCGAGCCGGCAGAGGCGGCCTGACCGAAGACCAAGGTCGAAATCTGCGGCCGCACATACTGCATGGTGTCATATATGGCCAAGCCCGACGTCACCACGCCTCCCGGCGAGTTGATGTAGAACGAGATGTCCTTCGTCGGGTTCTCGGCTTCCAGATACAGAAGCTGCGCGCACACCAGCCCGGCGACATTGTCTTCAATCGGGCCGTTCAGGAAGATGATGCGTTCCTTGAGCAGTCTCGACCAGATGTCATAGCCGCGCTCGCCGCGGGCCGATTGCTCGACCACCATCGGTACGTAGTAATTGTTGTAGACTTCCAGCGGATCTCGGTCGCGACTCATGCGCGTAGTCCCCCTTGGTGACTGTCTTGCTGAAAGTGGCAGTGCCGGTGGCTCTGTTCAAGGCCACCGGCACTGGATCAATTTGCCGCCTAAGCTGCCACCGGCTCGGCAGACTTCTCTTCTTCCGCCTCGCGGGCTGCCTTCAGCAGTTCCTCCGGGGTAACCGTTTTCTCGGAGACCTTGGCCAACTCCAGGATGAAGTCGACCGTCTTCTCTTCGAAGATCGGCGCGCGAAGCTGATCCTTCAGTTCGGCGTTCTTGCCGTAGAACTCGAGAACCTGACGTTCCTGGCCTGGATAGCGCATGGCCTCCCGCATCACCGCCTGATTCAGTTCCTCGGGCGTGACGTCGATGCTGTTGGAACGTCCGACATCGGCAAGCAGCAGTCCAAGGCGAACGCGACGTTCGGCGATCTCGCGATACTCCTTGCGCATCTTTTCTTCGTCGTCCTCGAGCTTCTGGCCGTTCTTCTTGGCCTCCTCGATACGCGCCCAGATCGCGTTGAACTCACCCTCGATCAGACCCTCGGGAACCTGGAATTTATGCAGGTCGGCAAGCTTGTCGAGCAGGTTGCGCTTGATCATCGACCGCGAGATCTGGCTGTAGTCTTGACCGATCCGCTCCGACACCGCCTTGCGCATCGCCTCGAGGTTCTCGAAGTTGTTCTTCTTCGCCAGCTCGTCGTCAGCCGGCTTGTCGACGAACTCGTTGAGTTCCTTGATCGTGCACTTGAAGACTGCGTCTTTGCCCGCGAGCTCGGCTGCACCATAGTCTGCCGGGAAGGTGACCTTGACCTCGACCGTCTTGCCAACCTCGGCGCCGACAAGCTGATCCTCGAAGCCCGGGATGAAAGAGCCCGATCCGATTTCGAGCACATAGTCGGTGGCCGCGCCGCCGGGGAATTCCGTGCCGTCGACCGAGCCAACGAAGTCGAGCTTGATCGAATCGCCCTTCTGCGCCGGACGCGGCGGATCGACCGGCTTCTGCTCACGGTTCGCCTTGGCGATCCGCTCGATGGCCTCGTCGACGTCCTTGTCCGGAACGCTGGCCTTCAGGCGTTCGAGTTCGACGCCCGAAAAGTCGACCTTGCCGATTTCCGGCAAAACCTCGATGGCGACCTCGAACTCGACGTCTTTGCCTTCCTCGAGTTGCTTAAGGTCGACGCGCGGCTGCAGCGCGGGCTTCAGCCCTCGGTCCTCGATAGCCTTGGCAGTGCTGGCATTGACCGCAGCCTCCAGGGCCTCGCCATAAAGGGCCTGCCCGTACTGCTTCTTCAGCAGACCGACCGGCACCTTGCCTGGCCGGAACCCCGGCAACGTCGCTGTCTGGGCCAGCTCAGCCAAGCGCTCGTCGACTTTGGCCGACAGGTCGCCCGCGGGGACGACTATCTTGAATTGACGCTTCAGCCCTTCGGCCGAAAGTTCAGTTACTTGCATTTTCTCACTTCCACTTCCGTCTGGTGCGGGCGAAGGGACTTGAACCCCCACGCCTTGCGGCACGAGAACCTAACTCTCGCGTGTCTACCAATTCCACCACGCCCGCCCGACGCCTGCCCAATTGCCGTCGAGAGCCATCGGGGCGTGCCTCGAGGGCCGAATCGCGGGCCTCTTAGCCCGCGCCCGGCAAGCGGTCAATTCAACGCTCCAGATGCATGCCCAGATCGCCGGAAACCACCGCTGCAAGCGCCTCTGGAATGCGAGCGATCAAATCCTCGGCGATCAGCCCCGGTCGGGCAAAACGGAAGGCGCAGTCTCCATGGAGCCACGCCGCCGCCGAGCCTGCCGCGAGTGGCGATAGGCCCCTGGCCATTAGCCCCGCCGCCATGCCGGCAAGGACATCGCCCGACCCTGCCGTCGCCAAGGTCGGCGGCGCGTGCACATTGACGACGGCGCGGCCGTCGGGCGCTGCGATCACCGTGTCCGGTCCCTTTAGCAAGACAGTGGCACCGCTCCGCCGGGCAGCCTCACGGGTCCGTTCCACTTTCCCCGGAACCGTCGAAAGAGTTGGAAACAGACGGCGAAACTCTCCCTCGTGAGGCGTCAGCAGGACCGGACCTCTGATCAGATCGAACAGGATCGCAGGATTGTCGGCGAAAACAGTGATCGCATCGGCATCCAGAACGACCGGCCGGCCCGTCGCCAGCGCCGCCACCACGCAGCCCCGCGTCCTCTCGTTGAGACCGGAGCCCGGCCCGACAAGAATCGCGTTTCGCCGGTCATCATCCAGCAGGCGCGCGAACCCCTCGGCATCGTCGACTTCAGCAATCAGGTTCCCTGGCTCCGCAGCCTGATAAACGGCCATCGACTCACATGGCGTGGCGATCGTCACGAGCCCTGCCCCGGCGCGCCGCGCCGCCAAGGCGGCAAGCCTTGCGGCGCCGGTTGCGACCGCTCCACCCAGAACCGTCAGGTGTCCGCGGGTGTACTTGTGCGTTCCGCGATCCTCATCACGCAGGTGCTCCTGCCACAATGCCGGCGCGTTCAGCCAGAGCTGCGGGGCAATAGCGGTCAGCACGGATTGCGCAATGCCGATGTCGGCTACCCTGAGGGTGCCGCAGCGCCGCAACCCTTCAATCGAATAGTGCCCGGATTTGGCGCGGAAAAACGTGACTGTGCACTCCGCCATCGGGGCGCGTCCCATCACCATGCCGTTGTCACCATCCAAGCCGCTCGGCACATCGACGGAGATCACAGGCAGGGCTTCCGCATTAAGCCGGTCAATGATCTCTCCGGCAACACCGTCGATCGGGCGACGGAGACCAGCACCGAACAGGGCATCGATCACAAGCGGGCGACCATCGAGCAAATCGACACTCAAGGGTTCTACCGGCCCTTTCCAGCCTTGCGACGCCCAGGCGGCATCGCCGCGCAATGCGCCCCGGTCCCCCAGCAAAGCCACGCGAACCGGCCAACCCGCTGAGTGAAGATGCCGCGCAGCGACGAACCCGTCCCCGCCGTTGTTTCCAGGACCGCAGAGAACGACGAGCGGACGGGGCAAGTGTCGCTCAAGTACGACGTCGGCCACCGCCCGCCCCGCCGCCTCCATGAGGTCGATACCGGGCGTGCCGGCGGAAATAGCGGCAGCGTCAGCCATCGCCATCTGCGCGCATGTCAGAAGAGCTAGATTGTCGGCAGGCGTCAGGTCTCGCAGTGGCACCCTAATGGCCTTGGCGAATGAGCGATTGGGGCGGCCGACCGGAATTGAACCGGCGACATCCAGAATCACAATCTGGCGCTCTAACCAACTGAGCTACGGCCGCCATCGTGGATCGCCCCCAACGAAGCGCGCCTTCCTACGCCCCGCCAGCCGGAGCGTCAAGAATTCGCAGGCGTCGGCGGCAGAAGCCGATCGATGGCCCAAATCCAGACCGTGCAGCCTTCCTTAAACGACAAACCGAAGAACTCGCTCAGGCGCGCCCAGCTCTCGATGTCGATCAGGGCCTCGATTGCGAGCACAGTCTGTCGGCGCTCGGGCTCTTTCAAGGTGGAAAGTTCGGGTTGGTACATGAGTTCGATCCTGTTCACGACCGCGCCGCGGATGACCTGGATCCGCATTTCGAGTTCCTTGGATTCGCCCTTATTGGCATTGAGCGCTCGCCACAGCGGCAGCCACTGCGCGCAAATGCGTGCCCGCATTTCCACATGCAGCCTGAGCCGGGTCTGCCGATCACCTTCGAAGCCGGTTGTCGTGGCTTGGCTGTTGGCCAGAGAAAAGGCGTAGTCCGTCGCAGCAATGCGGAGAGCATGCAGATCGGGAAATCGCTCGAAGATGGAACGCACCGAATAGCCAGCCCGCTCGGCAACCTGGGCCGCCGTCGGAATCGCCGGATTTTCGCGCAGTAATGCCAGATACGCCTCGATGACCAACTGGCGTGTCCGCATGCTGCGCAGACGGCGGCCATCGACCCGGGCTGGCTCAGGAGGTGGTGTGGAGGGCAATTCCATTCGATCCAGCTCACAACGGCTGCCGGCCTCGCGCCAAACGCTATCGGCCGTCCGCTTACTCGCCGCGCTCACTAGAGACGCTCGCACGAGAACAAGCAAAAAAGACTACACCCGGCAGGGACTCATTGCGAATAGTAACGATTGCAGCTCGGCGCCGGCTCAGGCTCGAGCGTTCATTCCGGCGGAGTCGGCGGCAGAAGACGGTCGATGGCCTGAATCCACGCGGCGGAGGCCTCCTCGTTGGAGAGACCAAAATACTCCCGCATCCGTGCCCAACTCTCGACGTCCACAATAGCCTCAAGGGCAATCAGCGTATGGCGGCGAGCCACGTCCGACAGAGTCGACAGCTCCGGTGCATACATATGTTCCATCAGGGAAAGGACCCGCTCGCGCATCGCATGGGCACGGGCCTTGAGTTCCGCCGAACTGCCCTGGTTCGCGATGAGAGCCCGCCACAGCGGCAGCCAGCGCTCGGAGGCGCGGGCGCGGGTATCGACGTGCGACTTGATCCGCACCATGCGGCCACCGCTGGCATCGCGTGACGCCGCCATCGCGACCACCTGGGTGATGGCAAAGTCCGCAGCGGCAATCTGCAGGCTGTGAAGATCGGGAAACCGCTCGAAGACCGAGCGCACGGAATAGCCGGCGCGTTCCGCAACCTTGGCGGCGGTCGGCAAGATAGGCGACTCCTCTCGCGCCAAGGCGAGATAGGCTTCGATGATCAACTGCCGGGTTCGCTCGCTGCGCAGGCGGCGGCCATCAATTCGAACGGACCGGGTTATGGGGTCTTTTGCCAAGTTTGCCTCGGTCACGGCTGCTTCAGCGGCGGACATGTCCTCATTTTCCCTGCGGCGTCGGAGGAAGCATGCGGTCGATCGCACGAATCCAGACAGCACAACCTTCCTCGAAGGACATCCCGTACATCTCGCGCATCCGCGCCCAGCTTTCCATTTCGGTAAGGGCTTCGAGCGCAATCAGGAGATACCTGCGCTCGGGCTCGCCGAGTGTCGCAAGCTCGGGCCGGTACATGACCTCGAACCGGTCTATGGTTCGCTGCCGCGCGATCCTCAGGCGAAGCTTGAGCTCCTCTGACTCCTCCACCGTGAAGAGAAACACACGCCATAGCGCGATGCCGCGTTCACAAGTGCCCGCCCTCGTCTCCACGTGCGACCTGATCCTGGTCGGCCGGTCGCCGTCGACATGGCGCGGCGGCGCCAAAGCCGCGGCCTGCGCCAGCGAGTAGTCGACTGTCGCCACCCGCAGCGCGTTGAGATCGGGAAAGCGCTCGAATATGGACCGAACCGAATAGCCCGCACGCTCCGCAATCTGCGCGGCGGTCGGCATCGTGGCGCTGTCGCGCAGGAGCGCGAGAAAAGCCTCCATGATCAGTTGCTTGGTCCGCTCGCTGCGCAGGCGGCGACCATCGATCCGGGAAGGAGGTTTAGCGGATGTCAGTGGAGACAATGCGGATCCGCCCGATCTCACGCCGCCTGCAGGTTCGACATGAACGTCCATTCACTGTTCGTTTCGCTTGTAACGGCCGAGACCATCAATCGTTACTAAAAACAGTATACGCTCTGTGAAACCCGGTCGGCAGGAAATTTGTAACTAAAACCGCTATTCGGAGCAGTTTGTGCTCATTTCCGAAAATGCCGCCCCAGCCGATCGATCGCGCTGTCCAGGGTCGCGTCGTGCTTGCAGAAGCAGAAGCGGGCAAAATGTCGGGGTGCCCGTACTGGCTCGTCGTAAAAGGCGCTGACCGGTACCGCCGTTACCCCGGCTTCGACGGTGATATATCGGCAGAAATCGTCGTCCGTGCCATTGAAGCCCAAAGGCCGGAAGTCCGTCGTCACGAAATAGGTGCCGTGCGCCGGCAAGACATCGAAACCGATGTCGGCCAGAGCCATTGCCAGCCGGTCGCGCTTGCGCTGCATGTCCGACGCCAGGCTCGAATAATAGTCGTCGGCCAGACGCAGGCCGGTCGCCGCCCCCCATTGCAGGTTGGGCGGAGTGGTGAAGGTCATGAACTGATGCGTCTTCGCGATCGGTTTCATGAGCTCCGCCGCAGCGGTGATGTATCCGACTTTCCAGCCCGTCAGGCTGAAGCTCTTGCCAGCTGAGCCGATGCGAACGGTGCGTGCGCGCATGCCCGGGAGGGTCATGAGCGAGACGTGGCGTCGATCGTCGAAAATGATGTGTTCGTAGACTTCGTCGCAGACGGCATAGACATCGTGCTGGAGGCATAGGCCGGCAATGAAATCGAGCTCTTCGCGATCGAACACCTTGGAGCACGGATTCATGGGGGTGTTGAACAGGATGAGCTTGGTGCGGAGGTTGAACGCCGCCGCCAGCTCCTCGCGCGGAAGGCGCCACGTCGGCGGCTCGAGGCGTACCAGCCTCGGAATGCCCCCTGCCCTTCGCACCATCGGCAGATAGGAGTCGTAAAGTGGCTCTATCAGCACCACCTCGTCGCCGGGTTCAATCAACCCGAACAGACAATCGGCCAGCGCCTCGGTCGCGCCTGAGGTCACGAGAACCTCGGATTGCCAGTCGATATCGAGCCCCTGGAACCGCTTCGCGTGTTCCGCCACCGCCTGACGCAACTCCGGAATGCCCATCATCGGCGGGTACTGGTTATGGCCGTTCAACAAATAGTCGGCAGCCGCCGCTCGAACCTCCTGCGGTCCCTTGTCGTCGGGGAAGCCCTGACCAAGATTCACAGATTGATGCTCGCGGGCCAGGGCCGACATCACCTCGAAAACCGTGGTCCCGAGGCCGGACATCAGTGAACTTGCGGACTTCATGAGGAAACCTACTCTAGATTACGAAATAGGCACAAATATGCCTATACATTAACCTAACAGCCCTATTCATGACCAAATTCCCCGCTTTTTGAGGCGATGTCTGTGGTTAACTCTGGCATGAAAAATGCTGGAACCTGTTCAATACGGGCCGCCCCGACCGGCGGCACCGGCGTTTGTCTGCGGAGTGGCTCAACCAAATGAAGAAGATCGAGGCGATCATCAAGCCCTTCAAGCTCGACGAGGTGAAGGACGCCCTCAATCAGATCGGGTTGAAGGGTATTACCGTTCTCGAAGCCAAGGGTTTCGGGCGCCAGAAGGGACACACGGAGCTCTATCGCGGTGCGGAGTACGTTGTCGATTTCCTGCCCAAAGTTAAGCTTGAGCTGATCATTGAAGACGAAATGGTCGAGAAGGCCGTCGAGGCGATCCGTAGTTCGGCTCATACCGGCCGCATCGGCGACGGCAAGATTTTCGTGTCGAGCATCGACGACGCGATCCGGATTCGTACTGGCGAACGCGGGGACGCCGCCGTATGAGCAACGCCGCTGGGCGTTGAGTACCGTCAACTACAAGAGAGGGATGTACGACAAATGGACGCCAAACAAGTTCTCGCTTTGATGAAGGAAAAAGACGTCAAGTTCGTCGACTTCCGCTTCACCGACCCGCGCGGCAAGTGGCAGCATACCGCCCGCATGGCCTCGGCCACGGATGAAGACACCTTCACCGACGGCGTGATGTTCGACGGCTCCTCAATCGCCGGCTGGAAGGCCATCAACGAGTCCGACATGATCCTGATGCCGGATCCCTCGACGGCCGTGCTCGATCCTTTCGCCGCCCAGACCACGCTGATCGTGAACTGCGACGTCGTCGAGCCCTCGACCGGCCAACTCTATGCCCGCTGCCCGCGCTCGACCGCCAAGCGCGCCGAAGCCTTCATGAAATCGTCCGGCATCGGCGACACCGCCGTGTTCGGCCCCGAGCTCGAGTTCTTCGTGTTCGACGACGTCCGCTACGACGTCCAGATGCAGGGCAGCTTCTATTCGATCTCGTCGAACGAATCGCCGTGGAACACCGGCATCGCCGTCGAGGGTGGCAACCTGGCCCACCGTCCCGGCGTCAAGGGCGGCTACTTCCCGGTGCAGCCGGTCGATACCCACAACGACCTCCGTGCCGAAATGATGTCGGTCTGCACCGACATGGGCATCACCATGGAAATTCACCATCACGAGGTGGCGCCGGCGCAGAACGAGCTCGGCTTCCGCTTCGACACGCTGGTGAAGACCGCGGACAACGTGCAGAAGTACAAGTACACGCTGCACAACGTCGCCCACAGCTACGGCAAGTCGCTGACGTTCATGCCGAAGCCGCTCTACGGCGACAACGGCTCGGGCATGCACACTCACCAGTCGATCTGGAAGGACGGCAAGCCGCTGTTCGCCGGTTCGGGCTATGCCGACCTGTCGGAGACGGCGCTCTACTACATCGGCGGCATCATCAAGCACGCCAAAGCGCTGAACGCCTTCACCAACGCCAGCACCAACTCCTACAAGCGCGTCATCCCGGGCTTCGAGGCGCCGGTGCTGCTGGCCTACTCCTCGCGCAACCGTTCGGCCTCGTGCCGCATCCCCTACTCGGCGTCGCCGAAGGGCAAGCGCGTGGAAGTTCGTTTCCCCGACCCGTCAGCCAATCCGTACCTCGCCTTCGCGGCGATGCTGATGGCCGGCATCGACGGCATCAACAACAAGATCCATCCGGGCGATCCGATGGACAAGAACCTGTACGACCTGCCGCCGGAGGAGCTCTCGAAGGTTCCGACCGTCGCGGGCTCGCTGCGCGAGGCGCTGAATTGCCTCGACGCCGACCGCTCCTTCCTCACCAAGGGCGGGGTGTTCACCGACGACCAGATCGACGCCTACATGGAGCTCAAGTGGGAAGAGGTCTACAACTGGGAACATCAGCCGGCCCCGATCGAATACAAGATGTATTACTCGGTCTGATCGACCTCTCCGATCTTTCGGATACTGGAAGGGCCCGCTGTTGCGGGCCCTTCTTTTGTTGGAGGATGCCTCCCGCAAAATCGAGGGAACGGACATGACAGGCTGGATGGACAAGGCGATGGACGAGTTGCGCCCCTGGATCGGGCGCGTCCGCACCGTCGAGGACGATATCGGACTGATGGCCGTGCGCCGTGCCGCCGGCACCTTCGACATGGACCCGGAAAGTTTCCAGACCGGCACCGAACTGCCACCGCACTGGTTCGGCATCTTCTTCACAGAGACCGTTCGCCAGGCCGACATCGGCCCCGATGGCCATCCCAACAAGGGCATCGTGCTGCCGCCGATCCCGATGCCGCGCCGCATGGGTGCAGGCCGCAGGGTCAAGGTCATGGGCAAGTTGCGCGCAGGCGAGCCCGCGGTGAAAAAGGCGGAGGTCGCCAACATCGTCCCCAAGAGCGGCCGTTCCGGCGACATCTTCGTGCTGACCATGCGCCACACGATCGAGCAGCATGGCAAGGTATTGGCGGTCGACGATTTCGACGCGATTTATCGTCCCGCCGTGCCGTCTGGCCAAAAGACGACAGCCACGGTGGCCACCCCGGCACGCACCGATCAGGCTTGGAGCGACACCACGGCGCTCACCAACGCGCTCAACTTCCGCTATTCGGCGCTCACCTGGAACGCCCACAGAATTCACTACGACGGTGATTATACGCGCAGCGATGAAGGCTACCCGGCGCTGGTCTCGAACGGCGGCCTGTCCATGCATCTCATGGTGGATGCCGCACTGCGCCATGCCAAGGGCACGCTCACCGGCTACACCGCCCGCCTCGTCCATCCGCTCTGGGTCGGCGAGACGCTCGATGTACGCGGCGAAGCCCAAAAGGACGGCAAGCTCAGGATCTGGGCGGCCGACAAGAACGGCACGCTGTGCGGCGATATGGACCTGGAGTTCGCACCATGAGCGGCGGTCCGCTCTCCGGCGTCCGCGTCGTCGACCTGACGACGGTCGTGGTCGGCCCGATCTGCACCCGCACCCTGGCCGACTACGGCGCCGACGTGATCAAGGTCGAGGCGCCGGGCGGCGACCTGCTGCGCACCATGGCCGAGGGCAGCCGCACCCCCGGCATGTCGGGCAAGTTTATCAACTTCAACCGCAACAAACGCTCGATCGTGCTCGATCTCAAGAACAAGGACGGCCATGCCGCCCTGCTCCGCCTGATCGGGAAGGCCGACGTGTTCGTGAGCAATGTCCGCCCCGAGGCGCTCAGCCGCGCCGGCCTCGACCACAAGAGTCTCGCCAAGCTCAATCCCAGGCTCATCCACTGCTCGATCCTGGCCTTCGGCCGCGGCGGCCGTTACTACAACCGCCCCGCCTATGACCCGATCGTGCAGAGCCTGTCCGGCGTCGCCGGCACGATCGCCCGCGCCACCGGCGAGCCGCGCTTCGTGCCCATGGTGATGAGCGACCACACCAGCGGTCTCATTGCCGCCCAGTGCATCGGCTTCGCGCTCTATCGGCGCGAGAAGACCGGCAAGGGCGAGGCGATCGACGTGCCGATGCTCGAGAACATGGCGTCGTTCGTGTCGAGCGAGCATCTCGGCGCCGCCACCTTCGATCCGCCGGTAGGACCGACCGGCGACGGCCGGCTACTCAGCCCCAATTACCGGCCGCTGCCGACCAAGGACGGTTACGTCACCGTCCGCCCAAACACCAACGCCCAGGCGCTGGCCTTCTTCGACGCCATCGGCCGGCCGGAGCTGAAAACCGATCCGCGTTTCGACAGCGCCGCCGCGCGCACGAAGAATGCCGCGGCCTATTTCGAGGTCCAGCGTGAAGGCCTCACCGGCAAGACGACCGACGAATGGGTCGAACTGTTCGACAGGCTCGACGTGCCTGCCGCCCGCTACAACTCGATCGACGACCTTTTGACCGACCCGCATCTCGCCGATGTCGGCTTCTTCCAGCCCGAGGACCACCCCAGCGAAGGCCGCATCCGGCGCACCAAGCTCGCCAACACCTTCTCGGGCGGCGCCCGCGAGGACGAGACCCATGCGCCACGCACAGGCGAGCACACGCGCGAGGTGCTGGCGGAAGCCGGCTACTCCGCCCCCGAGATCGACGCCCTGCTTTCCGCTCGCGCGGTGCAGTGAAGGGGGCAGCGGTACACGAAATGTCCCGCTTAAACCCGCCAGGTGTGCCGTCGCCTGCGCCGCCATCGTCGATTCGCCGAGCGTGATCAACGGTTTGGCTGTTTCGCCTGGCACAGCGCCGGCGTCGCGTCGGCATCGGCCCGATCGTCGGAGGTGTTGGCTGCGGGACATGAAAAAGGCCGGCGCAAGTGAAGCGACAGCCTATAGATTTACTTAGCATATTCTTGCTGAACTTGCAACTTTAGTTCAGGCGTCCTACCGCCCCGCTTTTCGGTGGCGGCAGATGGAGGCCCGCCTCCTTCAGCGCCATCGCGAACAGCTTGAACCGAAAGACGGCGGCGTCGGCGGCGGCCGGCACCATCATGGCGTCGAGCGACGCTAGCAGCAGCCCGTCGCGATCACCCTGCGCCAGGCTGCAAAGCGCGATCACCGCGGCCTCGTCGCTGCTCATGGAGGAACATGACGGGGCATGGATGGCGAAGGCGCGCCGGGCGCCGAACAGAAGCACGTCCATGAGGGTCGCGAAGTCGCTCAGCGTGTCGCGAAGACCTGCCAGACTGAAACCGCGCAGGAGCACCGATCCCTCCGGCGGCAGTTCCCGGTCGTCGCGCCAGTTTATCAACTCGCATTGCCATTGCCGCAGCGCCCACAGGAGGAAGCGCTCGCCGATCGGCAAGGCGCAGATACAGTCCGGACGACCGCAGGTCTCTTGATCGATCAGGGTTGGATCGAATTCCTCGTCCATCGGGCGTCGCATGCATCACCACTTTCGATCCGGCGTTGACGGTGAGCGCAATATATGCAACTAATACTTATTCGCAATACATAAGCAGGTGCCGAATGGATCAGTCCCTCCGCCTCCTCCAGTCAGACGACCTCAGAACCGATGGCCTGAAATGGGACGGCCCGGACCGCGACATTCCGGTCACCGACAGCGTCAAGCTGATGAGCGGCAAGCGCGAACTCGTCATCCGCCACAACGGCCAAGCCTACCGCCTGCGGGTGACCACTTCCGACAAGCTGATCCTCACGAAATAGCGTGACCTAGAACGGCCGGTCGCCCTCGATCAGCACGCGCTGCATGATCCGCTTCTCGCCCACCGGATAATCGATCATGACGCGATGCATGGTGGCGCGATTGTCCCACACCACGATGTCGCCCACGTTCCAGACATGCCCGAAATGGTGGCGCGGCTTGCGCGCCTCGTCGGCCAGTTCGTCGAGCAGAGCGTCGCTCTCGGCCCGCTCCAGCCCGACGATGCGGTCGAGGCGATTGGGGTTGAGATAGAGCGCCTTGCGGCCCGTCACCGGATGCGTCCGCACCAGCGGATGCTCGACATCGGGCGTCTCGGCGATTTCCTCCGGCGTGCGCGGCGACGGACGGTTTCGCGCCCGCGGCGTGTCGTAGCCGTGAATGGCCCGCTTCCCCTCGATCCGCTTCTTCGTCGCCTCCGGGAGCGCCTCGTAGACCGAATGCATGTTGCAGAACCAGGTCGAGCCGCCGTGGCTCGGGATCTCGATGCTGTGAAGCAGAGTCGCCTTGGCCGGGATGGCGAAGTAGGAATCGTCGGTGTGCCAGTCCTCGGCTCGGATCGCCGTCTTGTCGGTCGTGCCGTCGGCCATCAACGTGCTCACCATCACCGACACTTCCGGCACGGCGCCGCTGCGCTTGTAGCGCAGCAACTGGGTCTGCGGCTTGCCGAACGCTGCCGCGAAATCGCGTGTCTTTTCCGGCGTCATCGGCTCGCCCGGGACAACGATCAGCAGATGCTCGGCCAGCGCCTGGTTCAGCATCGCGGCGACCGCGGGCTCATTCGCGGTCCTGCGATCCAGATTTTCGATGCGCGCCCCGAGCGCGCCCTGGGAGGAAATGACTTCAGGCATGATTCACTGTAGCGGAAGCAAAGCGGGCTCTCCAGTCACCCCGCCCCCGGCCTGAAATCGTCCGGCGCGCCGGGGGGAATCGGCGGATGGGCCTTCAGACTTGCCTGGAACGACTCGATCAGGCGCCGGATCGGACCGCGCACCCAGCCGCCCTCCATGTTCACGTCAGTCTCCTCTTTCGGGTCCTGCACGAGACTAAAGAGATAGGGCGTCTCGAGCTTGATCGGCCCTTCGTTCGGCTCGACCTCCCACATGAGATGCATCTTCCAGTCGCGCCATTTGACGGCCCGGAGTTCGGTCTTGATGTAGAATGGAAACCCGTCCCGTGCCGACGTCGGCCGCTCGCCGAGGAAGAAACCGAGCTGGTCGATGCCGTCGATCGGCCGGTCGGTCGGCAGGCGGGCGCCGCCGAGCGTCGCCAGCGTCGTGTAGAGATCAGTGATGTGCAGGACTTCCGTCGTGCGCCGGGGCGCGATGCGGCCCGGCCATCGCAGGATGAAGGGGACCCGCAGCCCGCCCTCCATCGCGGTATGGTAGGTTCCGCGCCACGGTCCCGCCGTGCCGCGCCAGGGACGCCTGAACTCGGGACCGTTGTCGCTGCCGAACAGCACCAGCGTATC
>CAMAYC010000001.1 GCA_945862125.1 Reyranella massiliensis 521 | reverse complement strand
GACCGATCACGAGATCGTCCGGCTCAACATGTTCCGCGAGATGAAGAAGATGATGATCGCCGCCCTCGACGCCGGCACCGCGGACCAGGGCACCAAGCCGGGACCGGGTGATTCCTCACAGTGACGATGGCACGTTGTTGCCACGCGGCGGAAACCGCGCTATCGATCCCGCCGCAATATCAAGGACTTAGCGAGACGGGAGCCAGACCCTCCGAAGGCAGAGGTCGTGAGTTCGAATCTCGCCGGGTCCGCCAAGTTTTCCGTGACCTGGTCCCAGGACGA
This sequence comes from Reyranella massiliensis 521, assembly GCA_945862125.1. Taxonomy (GTDB): domain Bacteria; phylum Pseudomonadota; class Alphaproteobacteria; order Reyranellales; family Reyranellaceae; genus Reyranella; species Reyranella massiliensis_A. The sequence continues at coordinate 107,366 of CAMAYC010000001.1, read as the reverse complement.
GCGTGAGCACTCTACTGATGAAGTCTCTGAGATCGTTGCCGCGAGCCGCCGTGGCCGTCCTCGCGCTCTCCCTGGGGGCTTGCAGCCGTGACGTCATTTTCGAAAGCAACGAATACAGCAGTCCGATGACGGTCAACCGCATCAAGCGCCTTTACGAGGCCAGGGACGCCTGTCTCGCCAAGAATGCCGTCCCCTCGGACACCAGCAATTCGGACATTGCCAGCATCGCCAAGGCCGTTGCCTTGGCCTGTGCGCCCGAGACCGACCGGCTCATCGTCGCGAGCAATCCCGACCGCGACCCGCAAGTCGCCCTGGCGATCCGCAACGACACGGACCGGCGGGCAATGCTGTACATCATGAGGGCACCGCGTTGATAACCCTGCATCATCCGACCCGAGCCGGCCTGGTGCTCCTGGCGCTGACGCTGGGTGCCTGCAACAGCCCGGCGCTGTTCAAGGCCGGCGGCTACAGCCACCCCAGGGAGGTTACCAAGGTCGAGCGGGCGTACGACGCGCGAGACGCTTGCTTTACGAAGAATGCCGCTCCGACAACCGGCGAGCCGGATGTTGCCAGCGTTGCCAGGGCTGTTTCCCTGTCGTGCATGCCCGAGACCAACCAGCTCATTGCCGTCACCAACCCCTACCAGGACCCACAGGTGACAGCGGCGATCATGGCGGACAACGACGCCAGGGCCTTGCGCTATGTCAGGCTGGCTCGCGGCGAGGCGTCGAACTAGCCTGAAGCATCGCGCGCGCGACGAGCTGCTCAATGCGATCTTCTGCGTCGCCCCTGATATTGAATGCCCCGAGCTGCCGCCGACAGTCAGCGGTCAGTTGATTGGTGCGCTGCTCGCCGCAGGGCTTCCGGCGCTCGATATGCGCCGCGCAGAAATAGAAGACCAGGCCGCCCACGATCCAGAGGAAGACCGACACGTCGATGGCGCGATCGAACACGCGATCGATCTCGCGCGCCTCGCCATTCGGCGCCGACAGCGACACGATGAACCGAAGTACCACGATGCTGAGTGGCAGGGTCGCCGCACCGCAGGCCAGGTAGATGAGCGTGAGCCCCCCGAGCGTCATCGGGCTTGCTCGCCGGACTCCTCGCCGCGCGCCCGTTCGATGGCATCGAGAATCTCGGTGAGGCCAGCCCAATAGACCACGCCCTGCTTGGCCAATTCGTCCCGCACGGTGCGGATCAGGCCAGCTTTCCTGATCATGAGATTCGCAAGATCGATTTTGGCGGACTCGTTCGGCACGAATGAACTCCCGGATGCGCTAGTTGCCTCATCTACAGTGCGCGAGCGCTCGACCACAAGGCCCCTGCTTCAGGATGAATCCTACAGCCTCAGGAGCCACGCTTCGACGTTGCCCTTGCCCTTGACCTCAATGGCGCCACGCGGCTCGAAGGCGAACAGACCCTGCAACTTCTCATAGACCGGGCGAGTGACCTGTATGGAGTCGGGAATACCACCCGATTCCATGCGACTGGCAAGATTTACCGTATCTCCCCACAGGTCGTAGATGTACTTGCTCTTGCCGATGACGCCGGCCACCACCGGGCCGCTGTTGATGCCGACGCGCAGCTTCATTGATACCTGGTGCTCCAGAGCATGTTCGCGCGTGATGTGGACCATGCGGATCGCCATACGCACCATGCGCTCCGCGTGATTGGCGACGGGCACGGGCAGGCCGCAGACCGCCATATAGGCGTCGCCCACGGTCTTGATCTTCTCGATGCCCAGCTCCTGGGCCGCGACATCAAAGCGTGTGAACAGACCGTTGAGCAGCGTCACGACTTCCTGCGGGGGCATCTCCGAGGACAGCGCCGTGAAGCCCACCAGATCGGCAAAGGCGACCGTGACCTCGGCGAAACCGTCGGCGATGCCCTGCTCGCCGCCGCGCAGCCGGTTTGCGATCGGCGCCGGCAGGACGTTCAACAGCAGCTCCTCGTTCTCGCGGTTCTTGCCCTCGATCATGAGGTTCTTCTCGCGCAGCTCATCGACCATGCCGTTGAAGGCAAAGCAGAGCTGGCCGATCTCGTCGTGGGTCCGGACAGCCACCTTGGCGCCGTAATCGCCGGCGGCGAAGCGCTTCACGCCAGCGGTAAGCTCGCGCAACGGCCCGAGCAGGGCGCGCGACAGCCATCCTCCGGTCAGGACCACCACCATCAGCGCGAGCCCGCCCACGATCACCAGGTCCTGCCGCAGCTTGTAGATCGGCGCGAAGGCTTCGGCGCTGTCGATCTTGGCGATAAGCGCCCACTTGACACCGGCGATGGAGAGCGGCCCCCATGACGCCAGCGTCGGGATGCCGCGATAACCGATGATCTCGCCGATGCCTTCGGCGCCGGCCAGCGCGGACTGGCTTGCCTTGGTGTCGATGTGCTGGATCAGGATCGGCGTGTCGAAGCGGCGGATGGCCTCTATCTCCGCCTCGGGCGTACCGATGGCCTTCAGTTCGGCGAAGTAGCGCTCGCGATTCTCATAGAACGCGCGCGGGCCGGAACGCAGCAAATGATCTGGACCGACGAGGTAGGCCTCGCCGGTGTCGCCGAACCCTTCGTGCTTCCAACGCCTGTCGCCGGTCACGACTTTGTCGATCTCGTTGTCCGACAGTTGGGCGATCAGCACGCCGATCACCACCCCCTCGTCGATCACAGGGGCGGCCATGAAGGCGGTCGGCTCACCGCCCGCCGGCGCATACAGCGTAAAATCCTCGAGGCATACGGCGGATCGGTCGGCCATCCCGGAACAACGGGCGATGGCGGCCGCCAAACTGGTCTTCCGATAAGGCCCGACGTGGGTCGATGTGGCGAAATCTACTTCCTTGTCGACGGTGTAGATCAGGCGGCCGGATTTCGGATCGGCAATCATGAAATCGTCGAATCCGACGGTCGTGGCGGCGGCGCGCATGAGCGGGTGATAGATTGCGTGCAACTTGCTGTAGCGACTGCCGTCGCCAGGATCGTCGACCAGTCGCCGGCGCGCCTCGGCGTGCGGATTCGTCACGATGTAGTGGTACTGGAGATAGTTGGCGCCTGAACCGACCGGCAGGTAATCGGCAAGGACCGGCGCCGTGCCGAGGACGCGGCTGATCTCGGGCACGAAATGCACGCCGTACCAGTCGCTCACCTTTTGACGGATGTCGTCGGTCAACGGCTCGCGGTCGAGCTCGTTGAACGCAACGCGAAACTCGCGCGACGCCTCGACGACCATCTTCGAAGTCGCGAGCAAGCGCAGCTCGGCATGGATCGTCCGGAAGTAGGTCTCGACCTGGCGCGCCTTGATCTGGCGCGCCGTCGTGAGCTGGTTGTAGATCGCCTGTTCAAGCGCATCGTGCGCACGGACATAGCCCAGGGTGCCGGTGACGAGGACGGCGATCGCCCCCAGCAAGGTCAGGATCGCGAACAGCCGAAGCGAGAGCCCCCACCGCACTGGGCGCGCGGTATCGGCTGGAACTTCGCTGTCCGAGGCCAAAGACTATCCCTTCTTCGGCGTATAGGCGCCGCCCGACGAGGCCGCACGGACCTCGGCAGCGGTCTTGGCCTTGCGCAGGAGAACCAGCCTGGCCGCCTCGTCGTCGAGCATGGCGCGGGCATTCTTCAGGACCGCCGGCGCGTGCTTTGCCGGAAACTTCACGGCGCCGTTCTCGTCCATGTGGATCAGGTCACCCGGCGCCACGTCCATGCCGCCGACCGAGACCGGCACATTGACCGACTGCACCGCCATCTCGCCGTGGCCGGCGGTCACGCCGCCCAGCAGGAGCTGGAAGTTCAGCTTGCGGATGGCGTCGACGTCGCGCGACGGACCGTTGGACAGCATGCCGACGCAGCCCACCGCCATCATGGAGCTGATCATCATCTCGCCGGCAAGGCCCGCCTTGTTCATCAGCTCCGGCGGCCACTTCTGCTGAATCACGAGGATCGTCGGCTTCTTCATCGCGTCGAGCGCATCGACCACGTCCATGAAGGACAGCCGGCCGGCATAGTTCGGGTCGGGCAGACCATACACGCAAGTCACGGCATGGCCTACGATCGCGCCCATCTCGGGATAGATGCAGCGGATCGAGGTGTCCGTATACCAGTTTTCGGTCCAGGGATTGTAGAGCCCGAGGCACAGCGGATTCTTCGGATAGGTCGCCACCACGTTGGTGATCGTGGGTGTGTCGATCTTGCGCAGTTCGCTGAAGAGCTGGTCGTCGCTTGGCTCGGTCATGGCAGGCATTTCCCCGGTTGGTTCACTCGTTCTTCGCCCGAATGCCGGCGGCAGGCAAGGGCATCGGCCCAGGCAGCCTCACGGGACGAAAATCAGGAAGACGAAGGTCGCGAAGATCACGAGATGCACGAAGCCCGGCAGAATGTTGGTGCGGCCGCCGCCAAAAGTCACGAGGCTGACGCCGAAGGTGAGTGCCAGGAGCAGGATGTCGTGCGGGCCGACGCCGAGCTCCAGCGGCTGGTTCAGGATCATCGCCAGGATACTCACCGCCGGGATGGTGAGCCCGATGGTGGCGAGCGAGGAACCCAGCGCCAGATTGAGGCTCTTCTGCAACTGGTTGTTCCGAGCCGCGCGCAACGCCGCCAGCGTCTCGGGCAGCAGCACGAGCAGCGCCACCAGCAGACCGACAGCGTCGACAGGCGCGCCCACCACAGCGACAAAGGCCTCGATCGATCCGGCGAAGTGCTTGGCCAGCAACACCACGGCCACGAGCGCGACCGCCAGCAGAGCGACGCTCTCCCAGAACTGGCGCGGAGTCGGTCCGCCGGGCGGGACCTCGCCGGCGGGCGCACCACCGGGATCCGAGAGGAAATAGTCGCGGTGACGCACGGTCTGGACGTAGAGGAACACGCCGTAGAGCACGAGCGTCACGGCGCTGACGAAGCCCAGCTGGACCGGCGAGTAGAACGGCCCGGCCGCGCTGGTGGTGTAGGTTGGCAGGATGAGCGTCAGGGCCGTCAGCGGCATCAGCACGACGAGATAAGCGCTGGCGCCGGTCACCCGAAAGCCCTGCTCGCCGTAGCGCAAGCCGCCCACGATCAGGCAGAGCCCGACCATGCCGTTGCATACCACCATGATCACCGAGAACACCGTCTCGCGCGCCAGCGCCGCCCTACCCTCGCCCGCCAGCATGATCGACAGGATCAGCGCCACTTCGATCACGGTGACGGCCACGGTCAGCACCAGCGTGCCGTAGGGCTCTCCCGTGCGGTGGGCAATGACATCGGCGTGATGGACTGAGGCGAACACCACGGCCATCAACACGACGAGCTCCAGCACCGATACCATCGCGCGAAGCGCCGGCGGCAGCGCATTCGCATCGGCAATCGCCGACACGCCGAGCGCCGCCGCGAGGCCGAGCAGCGGTGCCAGCCGCCAGATCCAGCGCCTGCACGCGCTCATCATGCTTCAGCCGGTCGGGCGGCGGGACTTCCACCAGTCGGTGAGTTCGCCCACCAGGCCCTTGCGGAAGGCCATGACGATGACGACGAAGATCACCCCCTGGATCACCAGCACGAATTCGCCGGTAGCGGCCAGGTAGTTCTGCATGGTGATGATGATGAAGGCGCCAACAACCGGACCGATGATCGTGCCAAGTCCGCCGACGAGCGCCATCAGCACGACTTCGCCCGACATCGCGGCGCTGACGTCGGTCAAGGTCGCGAACTGCAGCACCATCGCCTTGGTGGCGCCGGCAAGCCCGGCCAGCGCGGCCGATAGAACGAAGGCCAGCAGCTTGTAGCGGTCGGCCTCGTAGCCCAGCGACACCGCCCGCTGTTCGTTGTCGCGGATCGCTTTCAGCACCTGGCCGAACGGCGAATGGATGAAACGATAGATGGCGGCGTAGCCGAACAGGAAGATAGCCAGCACCACGTAGTAGAGAACCCGGTCGTCCTTGGTCGGGATCAGCCCGCCCAGCAGCGCCTTGCGAGGAATGCCCTGCAACCCGTCCTCACCGTGGGTAAACGGCGCCTGGATGCAGAAGAAGTAGACCATCTGCGCAAAGGCCAACGTGATCATGGCGAAGTAGATGCCCTGGCGGCGGATCGCCAGCGCCCCGGTGACCACGCCGAGGGCAGCCGCACCTGCGACGCCGGCCAGCAGGCCGAGTTCCGGCGGCATGTTCCACGCCTTCACGACGTGGCCGTAGAAATAGCCCGCCATGCCGAAGAACATGGCGTGGCCGAAGCTCATCAGGCCGACATAGCCCAGCAGCAGATTGAAGGCGCAGGCGAACAGCGCGAAGCAGAGCGCCGTCATCAGGAACACCGGATAGGCGAACCACGGCGCCACCAGCGCCGCCGCGAGAAGGACGAGGGCGACCGTTCTCTGCGTGGTCATTTGGTCTGCCCGAACAGGCCGGCTGGCTTGACCAGCAGGACGATCGCCATGACGACGAAGATTACCGTGTTGGAGGCCGGCGGATAGAACACCTTGGTCAGGCCCTCGACCAGGCCGAGACCGAAGCCGGTGACGATCGATCCCATGATCGATCCCATCCCGCCGATGACCACGACGGCAAACACGACGAGCACCAGGTTGACGCCCATCAGCGCCGAGACCTGCTGGATCGGCGCCGCCAGCACGCCGGCAAGTGCCGCCAGCCCGACGCCCAGCCCGTAGGTGAGGGTAATCAGGCGCGGCACGTTGATTCCGAAGGCACGTACCAGCGTCGGATTCTCGGTCGCGGCGCGCAGGTAGGCGCCGAACTTGGTGCGTTCGATGCCATACCAGGTGAGGAGGCAGATCACGAGGGCAGCCACCACGACGAAGCCGCGATAGGTCGGCAGGAACATGAAGCCGAGATTGGTGCCCCCGGGGATCGGGCTGGGATAGGGCGCGCCGGACGATCCCCACTTCCACTGGAACAGGCCCTCGATGATGAGGGCGAGGCCGAACGTGAGCAGAAAGCCGTAGAGATGATCGAGATGGTAGATGCGTTTCAGCAACACTTTTTCCAGCACGATGCCGAACAGTCCGACGATCAGAGGCGCCAGCACCAGCGCCGCCCAGAACGGAATGTCGAGCTGGGTCAGCATCAGCCAGGCGGCGAAGGCGCCCATCATGTACTGCGCGCCGTGCGTGAAGTTGATGACGTTCAGCATACCGAAGATCACGGCGAGGCCGAGGCTCAGCATTGCGTAGAAGGCGCCGTTGATGAGGCCGAGCAGGAGCTGGCCGAACAATGCCTGCGGCGGGATGCCGAGAAGTTCGAACATGGCGCCTAGACCCCCAGGTATGTTTGCAGCTTGCCGATGTTCTGCTGCACATCGGCGGAGGCGATCATGTCGACCACGCGGCCGTCCTCCATCACGTAGTGACGGTCGGCCACGGTGGCGGCGAAGTGGAAGTTCTGCTCGACCAGCAGGATCGTGAAGCCGCGCCCCTTGAGCGTGCGGATAATCTCGCCGATGCGCTGCACGATGACCGGAGCCAGGCCCTCGGTCGGCTCGTCGAGAAGCAGCAGCGGGGCGCCGGTGCGCAGGATGCGGCCAATCGCCAGCATCTGCTGCTCGCCCCCCGACAGCTTGGTACCCTGGCTGCGCCGCCGCTCCTCGAGGTTGGGAAAAAGCTGGTAGATCTCGGCCAGGCTCATGCCGCCTGGCTTCACCACCGGCGGCAGCAGCAGATTCTCCTCGACGTTGAGGCTGGAGAAGATGCCGCGCTCCTCCGGGCAGTAGGCGATGCCGAGCCTGGCAATCTCGTTGGACGGATGGCCGACGAGTTGGCGGCCCTCGAACGTCACCGAGCCCGTGCGCTTCTCGACGATGCCCATGACGGACTTCAGGGTCGTCGTCTTGCCCGCACCGTTGCGGCCAAGCAGCGTCACGAGTTCGCCGTGGCCGATCTCGAAGCCGACGCCATGGAGAATGTGCGATTCGCCGTACCAGGCCTGCAGGTCGTCCACTTTCAGGAGTGCCTCAGCCATGACCAGTCCCAACGTAGGCTTCGATGACCGACGGATGCTTCGACACCGTGGCATAGGGACCCTCGGCCAGAACCTCGCCACGAGCCAGAACGGTGATGGTGTCGGAGAGGTCGGCAACGACCGACATGTTGTGCTCGACCATCAGCACGGTTCGATCCTTGGCGACCTCGCGGATCAGGGCCGCGATGCGCTTGATGTCCTCCTGGCCGAGCCCGGCCATCGGCTCGTCGAGCAGCATCATCTCGGGTTCGAGGGCGAGCGTGGTGGCGATCTCGAGCGCCCGCTTGCGGCCGTAGGGCAGCTCGACCGCGGCCAGTTCGGCAAAGGCGCCGAGACCCACCGCCTCGACCAACTCCAGGGCGCGTGCGTTGAGCTTGTCCAGCACCGCTTCGGAGCGCCAGAACTGGAAAGAGATGCCAAGCTTGCGCTGCAAGGCGACACGCACGTTCTCGCGCACCGAAAGATGGGGGAATACGGCGGAGATCTGGAACGAGCGGACCAGTCCCATGCGGGCGATGGCCGCCGGCGAGCTGCCGGTGATGTCGCGGCCGTTGAAATGGATGCGCCCGGCGGTCGGCGACAGAAAGTGCGTCAGGAGGTTGAAGCACGTGGTCTTGCCGGCGCCATTGGGGCCGATCAGGGCATGGATCGTATGGCGGCGAACGCGCAAATCCACATTCTTGACCGCCACGAAGCCCTTGAACTCCTTCGTCAGCCCGGTCGCCTCGAGGATCGTTTCTTGTTCGGCCATCCGCCCCCCTGCGGTGTGGCGAATTAATCGAAGGTTTGTGCTGCTGTCCAGCACTGGCGTCGCGGCCGCCCGAAGGCTAGATTTCGCCCCCGCGACGGGGAGCGTCGTTCTCGGAGGAATTAAAGTATGAAACTTGGAACCACTGTCCGGTTCGCCGGCGCGGCCGCGGCCGCCGTCGGCCTGGCCGCCATCGGCCTTGCCACGATCGCGCACGCCCAAGCACCCGCGCCGCTTCGAATCGGCGTCATGGAAGGTTTCTCCGGCGTTTACGGCGACCTCACCCAGGGCGAGGTCGAGGCCATGCAGCTGGCGATCGACGATTTCGGGGGCAAGGTTCTCGGCCGGCCGATCGAGATCCTGCAGGCCGACCATCAGACCAAGCCCGACGTCGGCGCCGCGATCGCGCGCAAATGGTACGACGTCGACGGCGTCAAGATGATCACCGGCATCGGCACCTCCTCGGTCGCGCTCGCGGTGCGGAAGATCGCCCAGGAAAAGGGCATGATCGATATCAACACCGGCGCCGCCTCGGCTGACCTGACGGGACCCGCCTGCTCCGAGACCGGCGCGCACTGGGTCTACGACACCTATGCGTTGGCCAAAGTGACGGGCGGCGCGGTCGTGAAGGACGGCGGCGATTCGTGGTTCTTCCTCACGGCCGACTACGCCTTCGGCCATGCGCTGGAACGCGATGTGACGGCCGTCGTGACGGCTGCCGGCGGCAAGGTGGTGGGCGGCGTCAAGCATCCGCTCAGCACCCAGGACTTCTCGTCGTTCCTGCTGCAAGCCCAGTCCTCCAAGGCCAAGATCATCGGCCTCGCCAATGCCGGCCAGGACACGATCAACTCGATCAAGCAGGCGGGTGAGTTCGGAATCGTGAAGTCGGGCCAGCGTCTGGCTGGTCTCCTGGTGTTTGCCACCGACGTGCAGGCGCTGACCCTGCCGGTGGCGCAGGGCCTGGTGCTGACCGAAGCATTCTATTGGGATCTCAACGACGAGACCCGCGCCTGGACCAAGCGTTACCGCGCCAAGAAGGACAAGCTGCCGAGCATGCTGACCATCGGCGTCTACAGCTCGACGCTCCACTACCTGAAGGCCGTGCAGGCTGCGGGCCCCGACGAGCCCAAGGCCGTGATGGCCACGATGCGGGAGATCCCCGTCAACGACGCCATGACCAAGAACGGCAAGCTGCGCGAGGACGGCCGTCTCGAGCGCGACATGTATCTCTTCCAGGTCAAGACGCCGGCGGAGTCCAAGGGCAAGGACGACATCTACAAGCTGCTGGCCACCGTGCCCGGCAGCGAGGCCTACCGCCCCATGAAGGACGGCAAGTGCCCGTTCGTTAAGGGCTGATCCTTCGCCAACTGAATCGAAAGGGCGCCTGCGGGCGCCCTTTTTCTTTGCCCTACTCGATCCTGATGTTGCCGTCGCGGATGACCTTGCCCCAGCTTGCCATATCGCTCGCCATCAAGGCGTCGACCCTTGCGCGCCATAGGCACGCCTTGTCATATGCGGCGCATGACGTTGCCTGACCGGCCTCTCAAGGGGGCGTGGGGCGTGACCGCCCTGATCTTCTTGTTCATGTTGATCAACTTCGCCGACAAGATGGTGATCGGGCTCGCCGCCAAGCCGATCATGGAGGAACTGAAGCTCAGCCCCGAGCAATTCGGTCTGATCGGCTCGGCGTTCTTCTTTGTCTTCCCGTTCGCCGCCGTGCTGGTCGGCTTCATCGCCAACCGCGTCCAGGCGCGACACACGCTGCTGGTGATGGCGGCCTTCTGGTCGCTGCTGCAGTTCCCGATGCTGGGGGCCATCAGCTTCGAGGCGCTGATCGCCTGCCGTGTCCTGCTCGGTGCCGCCGAAGGGCCGGCCAACCCGGTCGCCACCCACGCGATCTACAAGTGGTTTCCCGATTCTCTGCGCGCCGTGCCGACGGCCGTCGTCGCCCAGGGATCGGCGGTCGGCGTTATCGTCGCAGTACCCGCGCTCAACTGGATCATCGTGCACCATTCCTGGCACTGGGCGTTCGGCGCACTTGGCATCGCCGGGCTTCTCTGGTCGGTGCTGTGGTTCTTCTTCGGCCGCGAAGGCACGCTGGTCGATCCGCCGGTGGTCGCGGGCGCGCACGGCAGCGCGCCCATCCCCTATCCCCGCCTTCTCACCTGTCCCAGCATCGTGGCGGTCTGCTGCACGGGCTTTGCCAGCTACTGGGGCCTGGCGCTCGGCCTCACCTGGTTCACGCCCTATCTGGTCGAGGGACTGGGCTTCAGCCAGACCGCTGGCGGCAACCTCAGCGTCCTGCCCTGGGTGTTCGGCATGGTGGTCGTGCTGGCCGGCGGCTGGATTTCGCAGCGGCTGAAGGCCAGCGGTGCCTCGAGCCGGGTCTCCCGCGGTGTCTTCGCCTCCGCCGCCGTCATCCTGGGCGGCTGCATCCTGCCGTTCATCGGCCTGACGACCGACCCCGCCCTGAAGCTTGCGATCCTGGTGGCGGGTACGGCGATCGGCAGCACGATCTATGTCGTCATTCCCATGGTCGTGAGCGAGTTGACGCCGCAGCCGCAGCGCGCCGCCATGCTCGCCATCGTGAACTCGATCGTGACCCTGGGCGGCGTTATTGCGCCCTTTGCCATGGGTGTCGTCGTGCAGGACGCCGCCACGCGCCTGATCGGCTACGACCGCGGCTTCACCCTCTTGGGCGGCCTGCTGCTGGCGGGCGGCGTCATCGGTCTCCTCTTTATCCGGCCTGAGGCCGACCGCAGCCGCCTCGCCGGTTGACGCCGCGGCCCCGGAGCCTGTCAGATGTCGTCAGGGCCCGGCCAACGGGACAGCGAGGAGAAACGCCGCGTGACGCAGCACGACCGCCCCCTCAAGGGGGCTTGGGGCATGACCGCCCTCATCTTCCTGTTCATGCTGATCAACTTCGCCGACAAGGTGGTGGTCGGCCTGGCCGCCAAGCCGATCATGGCGGAGCTCAACCTCACACCCGAGCAGTTCGGCTTCCTGGGATCCTCGTTTTTCTTCCTGTTCGCCATCACCGGCGTCGCCGGCGGCTTCCTCGCCAACCGGGTACAGACGCGCCACATGTTGCTCGTCATGGCGATCGTCTGGTCGCTCGTGCAGTTCCCCATGCTGGGCACGGTGAGCCTGGAACTGCTGATCGCCTGCCGCATCGTGCTGGGCGCCGGCGAAGGGCCGGCCGGCCCCGTGGCCACGCACGCCCTCTACAAATGGTTTCCCGATGCGCTGCGCGGCATCCCGACGGCCATCGTGGCGCAGGGCTCCGCCCTCGGCGTCATCGTGGCGGTGCCGCTGCTCAACTACATCATCGTCAACTATTCCTGGCACTGGGCGTTCGGCGCGCTGGGCGCCGTCGGGTTGATATGGGCCGTGCTCTGGCTGTTCCTCGGCCGCGAGGGCACGCTGGTCGACCAGCCTGTCGTGATCGCAGGCGCGGCTGCGGGTGAGGCCACCGCCGAGCGCATCCCCTACCGCTACCTGCTCACCTGTCCCAGCATCCTCGCTGTGTGCTGCGCCGGCTTCGCGAGCTACTGGGGTCTGGCGCTGGGGCTCACCTGGTTCACCGCCTACCTCGTCGATGGCCTCGGCTTCAGTCAGACGATGGGCGGCAATCTCTTCATCCTGCCCTGGATCTTCGGCATGCTGGTCGTGCTGGGCGGCGGCTGGTACTCCCAGCGACTGAAGAAGGCGGGCGTGTCGAGCCGGCTCTGCCGTGGCGCCTTTGCCGCCGCCACGGTGACCCTGGGCGGCTGTGTGCTGCCCTTCATCGCCCTGGTGTCGGACCCGGGTGCAAAAATAGCGCTGCTGGTGGTCGGCACCGCGGTCGGCAGCACCATCTTCGTCGTCATGCCGATGATCGTGAGCGAGCTCACGCCGCATCCGCAGCGCGCCGCCATGCTCGCCATCGTCACGTCAACGGTGACCTTCGCCGGCGTCATCGCACCGTTCGCCATGGGCCGCGTCGTGCAATACGCTGCAACGCGCCAGGCCGGCTACGAGCAGGGTTTCGTCGTCCTGGGGGCGCTGCTGCTGGCCGGCGGCATCATCGGTCTTCTCTTTATCCGTCCCGAGACCGATCGCAAGCGGTTGGCGGCACATGCCGTCGCCGTGCCACTTCAGCCCGTCCGAGCCTAGCCCTCTCCGCTCAGTTCACGATCTTCTTGATGCCGGCGATCATCTCGTCGACTGCCTGCTCGACGGCGATCTTGTCGGTGACGACGCGGGCCATTGCCTTGGCCCAAACATTCTCGCTGTTGACCGCGGCGAACTTGTGGTTCTTCGTGAACTCGAACGGCACCGTGCCCGCCTTGAAGCGGTAGTAGACGGACTCGCGCTGCTTGTCGGCCTTCCAGAACGGACTCTCCTGGCTGGCCTTGGTCACCGGGAACCAGCGGCCCATCGCACTCTCGACATAGGGCCGCAGGTTTTCCTCCTCGAGCACGAATTTCACGAACTCGCGCGCGCGTTTCTTGTTCTGTGACTCCAGGAAGATGACGCCCACCTTGACGGAGGCCCGGTAGGTCATCGGAGAGCCGTCTGGCTTGGTGGGAAATCCAGCGCTGGCTATCAGCTGATCGTAAGCCCTGCGGCCGGCGGCGCGCTGCTCGGCGCTGAGCGCGTTATTGTTGGCGATGTCGAGCCACTTCGCGACGATCGACATGGCGCGGGCGTGCGTCAGCATGACGGAGCGGCTGTCGAACGCGTCATCGTTGTCGGTATCCTTCCACGCCGTCGCAGCTGGCGGCGTGCAGCCCTTTGCATGGAGGGCGGTGTAGTCGCGCAGCGCCGCGACGAGGCCTGCCTTCACCTTGGGGTCATCGACCAGCAACTTGCCCGCATCGTCGACCAGCTTCACGCCGTATGCGTCGGCCCAGCTCAGGAACGACCAGACGGAGTCGCTCGACTCCATTCCCATCGGGCTGCCGACCGCGAAGATGCCGCTGTTGGTGGCCTTTCGATAGCCGGGCTGAACCTTGTCGCACCAGAACGACCAGTAGTCCTTCCAGGTGCCCGGAATGTCGCTTTCCTTGAAGCCGGCAACCCCAAGCATGTCCTTCCAGTACTGGACCTGCAGGGTCTGCTGCTTGATCGGGAAGGCATAGTAGGCCCTCTTCCCCGTCTTGCCGTTGGCGAGAAAAACCGTCTCGATCGTGTTGGGCGACAAGCGCCCCTTCATGGGCTCGATGAGGTCGGAAATATCCTCGAGCTTACCCTCGAACGCCCACGTGCCGGCAAACTGCATGTCGAGCGCATCGGCATAGGCAACGTCGGGCGGCGTACCGGAGGCGACAGCCGCAGCGAGTTTCGCCGCCATTTCCTGGGCTCCGTATTGCGACAGGTCGACCTTTATGCCGGTCCTGGCTTCGTACTTCTTGACCGCAACAAGAAGAGATTCGTCCTCGGCCTCGTAGAGGCCCTTCTCCCACCAGACCGAGAGCTTCTCCTGGGCGACCCCAGCCGTCGAGGAAAGGGCGATCGCCAGGGCAGTCGCTGCAGCCAGCACGGGTCTCATGATGTCCTCTCGAATTGCCGTCAGCCGGTCTCGCGCGAGTCGAGAAAGGCCCGCAACAGCATCGCACACCGATCGGCATGAGAATAAGGCAAGCCATGCCGCGAATGCCCGATGACGTTGAGTTGGGCATCGGGCAGGTGCCGATGCAGCTCGGCTATGATGGGAACCGGGATGAACGGGCTGCCGTCGGGATGCAGCAGCAAGGTCGAACAACCGATTTCGCCCAGACGGGCCGTGAGATCGGTGCCGACCAGCACGCCCAAGGCATTGAGGATGGAGTCGCGGGGCCATTTTTCCTGCTGCGCCGCGAACCAGGCCCGGCGTTCTGGCGACAGCGCGTCGTCGTGGAAGCGGTCGGTCATGAAGGCGTCCGACCAGGCCTTCACCCCGCCCGTGTCGAGCTGGCGGCGCCACGCCTCGACACGCTGGATCGACGCGCCGAGATGGGCGCCGTTGCTGACCGTGAGCGAGGCGATCCGCTCCGGCCGCGCCAGCACCGCCGCCAGCGCCACCGTGCCGCCGATCGACTCACCCACGAGATGGAATCGTTTCAGGCCGGCCGCATCGGCGACAGCGAATACATCGTCGACCAGCAGATCAAGCGACCATCTGAAATCCGCCCGCGGAATGTGGGAGCGGCCGTAGCCGCGCATGTCGAAGGCCACGAGCCGGTAGCGGTCGGCAAGCGCCGGCCGCCAGCCTGTCCAGAGCTCGGCACTGGCGCCGATGCCGTGATGGAACAGGATTGGGTCGCTCCCCGTCTGCCAGGGTGCGACCTGATCGACGATGTCGTAGTGCAGCGCGCCGTGCGCCGTCTCAACCGATGGCATGGCGCGCGGCGACGCCTCAGTCCGCCCGCATCCCGGCCGCCTGGATGACCTCCGACCACTTCTTGCGGTCGACGACGATGGTGGCCTTCAATTCCGCCGGAGAGCCGATCACCGTGTCCATGCCGTTCTCGAGGAACCGCTTCTGGACGTCGGGCTTGGCGACGGCAGCGCGCAATGCCTTGTTCCACACGTCGATCAGGTCGGTAGGCAACGCCTTCGGTCCGAAGATGGCGAACCAGTTGACCACCTCGTACCCCGGCAGGAACTGCGAGATCAGCGGCAGGTTGGGAAAGAGCGGCGACGGCCGCGGCGATCCGAAGGCGATGGGGATCAAGTTGCCACCGGCGATCTGGCCCAGGAACTCCGGCATGTTGCCGAACATCATCTGGACGTTGCCCGCGACGATGTCCTGAATCGCGGGCGCGCCGCCGCGGTAGGGCACATGCACGATGTTGACGCCGGCCATCTTCTTGAACAGCTCGCCCGCCAGGTGCTGCGACGTGCCGTTGCCGGCCGACGCGTAGGTGAGCTTGCCGGGGTTGGCCTTGGCGTAGGCGATCATCTCCGGCACCGTGCGAAACGTCACCTGCTTGCCGAACACCAGCATGTTGTAAACGCCGGCGATGTTGGCGATCGGCGTCAGGTCGGTATCGACGTTGATCGGCAGCTTCTGTCCCGGCATAACCGGCGAGACGCACATCGCGGCCATGGCGGCGAGCCCGACGGTCCGGCCGTCCGGCGGGGCGGTTGCCACCGTCTCGTTGGCGATGAAGCCGCTGGCGCCGCTCTTGGTATCGACGATGACGTTCTGGCCGATCTCCGATTTGACCGCATCGGCCAAGATACGGCAGAGCAGGTCGGCAGTGCCACCCGGCGGGAAGCCGCACATGATGCGGGCATCGCCGCTGATCTTCTGTGCCCACGCCGGGACACCAGCCAAGGTGCCGAGCGCAGCGGCAGTACCTGCACTTACGAATGTTCTACGTTGCATTTAGTTTCCTCCCAAAACGAAGAGAGCCTACCATGAATCCACAATGGTCAAGCTTTCTCGTCGCACCGCGATTGCCGGACTTACAGCTCTGCCGCTGGTCTCGGCCAGCGCACAGACGGCTGACTTTCCCGATCGTCCACTGCGTCTCGTCGTCGGTTTTCCACCGGGCGGACCGAATGACCTTCTGGCACGCCTGATTGCGCCGGGCATCGGCGAGCGGCTGAAGCGCACGGTGTTGGTCGAAAACCGCGCCGGCGCCAACGGCGAGATCGCTGCCGCCTCGGTCGCCAAGGCGCCCGCAGACGGGGGCGTCATCATGCTGGGGTCGAACGGCTCGACCACGATAGCGCCCGCGCTCAGCCGCAACGTGCCTTACGATATTCGCACCGACTTCATCGCGGTGGCGCCCGTCGGCATCAACCCCATGCTGCTGGTGGTGCGCAACGACTTGCCGGCCAGGAATGTCGCCGAACTGCTGACGCTGGTCCGCGCTCAGCCGGGCAAGCTCAACGGCGCGTCGGCAGGTGCCGGCGGCGCCACCCATCTGGCGCTCGAACTGTTCAAGTCGATGGGCCGGGTCGACATCGTCCACGTGCCCTACAAGGGCGGTGGACCGGCAATGGTCGATCTCATGGCCAGTCAGGTCGATCTCTATTTCGGCGGACTTTCGACCGCACTGCCGCATGCGAAGGCTGGCAAGATGCGCGCCCTCGGCCAGACCCTGCAGGTGCGCTCTCCGGCGGCTCCGGACATTCCTACCATCGCCGAAGCAGGCCTGCCCGGATACGAGGCCGCGATCTCTTACGGCATCTTCGTGCCGGCCGGTACGCCCGCGGTTCTGGTCGCCCGCCTGCACGATGCCGTCGACGCCACGATCCGCTCGCCCGAGATCTCGCGCCGCTTCACCGAACTGGGCGCAGATCCCCAGTTCGGCACCCCGGCCGAGTTCGCCACCTATGTCGCGGACGACCTCGCCAAGTGGGCCCGCCTCGCCAAGGAAGCCGGACTGAAAGCGGAGTGAGCGGCGCTATTTGACCGACGAGAAGGCGGTCGGCGACAGCATCTGCACCGACACGTTGGCCACGATCTGGCCGTCCTTTTCCGTCTCCGCGCGCTTGGCATGCCATTCCGGGTCGGCCGCGAAGGCGTTCCACTTCTTCTCGCGATCGGCCAGAGACTCCCAGGCGAGAAAGTAGGTGAGTTCCTGATTGGACTCGCCGACCAGGGTGGTGAAGAAGCCGGCCTGCTTGATGCCATGCTTGTCCCAGATCTTGAGCGTGATGGTGGCGAAGCGGTTGAGCAGCGCCGGCAGACGGCCCGGCAGGCACTTGTAGACTCGCATTTCGTAGATCATCTCTTCCTCCCTAGAAACTGCCGTCGAAGCGCGGCACAAACCCGCTTCCCTTGTGGTCGATGTGGCAGGTGAACGGTGCGCCGAAATGGCAAGGCATCAGCCGCGCGCCCGTGCCGGCGCAATGCTCCAGCGCCTCGCGCCGGCTCTTGCGGGCGCCGATGGGCTCGGCGCAGGCGAAGCTGTTCCACTCCGGGTGATAGACCTGCAGCGCATGGTGCAGGATATCGCCGCAGAACAACGCCTTCTCGCCCTTCGATTCGAATTTTATGGCGATGGTGCCGGGCGTGTGACCGGGTGCCGGCGTGACGCTCATGTTCTCGTCGAGTTGGGCGGCGCCATCGACCATCTGCATCAGTCCCGCCTCGGCCACGGGCAGCACCGAGTCGCGGAATGAACCGGCATTGACCGGCCCCGTCTTGGGGTCGCTGTCGAGCTTCAGATAGTGCTCGTAGTCGGCGCGGCTCCACACATACTTCGCATTCTTGAAGGTCGGCACCCACTTGCCGTTCTCGAGCTGGGTGTTCCAGCCCACATGATCGACATGCAGATGGGTGCACATCACCATATCGACCTCGTCGGGCTTCACGCCGGCCGCAGCCAGTCGCTCGAGATACTTGGTCTCCATGAGATGCCACTTCGGCCGGTGCGGCCTGGGCTTGTGATTGCCGACGCAGGTATCGATGAGGATGCGCTTGCCGCCGATCGTGAGCAGCCAGCTATGGACGCTGAGCTTGAGGAAGCCCGAGTCCTTGTCGTAGTGGGCGGGCATCAGCCAGGCGGCATGCCGGTCGACGACAGCGGGATCCCAATCCGGAAAGAAAGCCTTGGCGTCGAAATTGGGCTCGTAGCTTTCCTCGATACGCCGCACCGTTGCGGCGCCGAGCTTCACTTCGGTCATGCAGCCTCTCCCCGATGGCGGGGGAGCTTAGCGTTGCCGGCCGGCCCTCGGGAAGGGCGGCGTTTCGCTCTAGAATTGCGTCTTGGTCGCGGAGAATCGATGCGTAAGAGCGGCAATCGCCGCGGCACCGATCGGTGCCAGCACCAGCAGACGGGTGAAATGCACGCCCAGCGTCCGGGCATCGAACGTATCCGGCAGCAGGATCGTGACCGCGAGCGTGAGAGCGAAGAAGACGACCGCGAAACCGATGCCGCTCACCGCGCCCAACAGCGCGGCAATGAACGTCGTCGGCGCCCGCGAATGGCCGAGGTAGTAGCTCAGCGCAAAGGCAGCGCCGCAAGCGACCAAGGCCGTGATGGTTTCCATCGGAAGGGACTCCTGCAATACGCTCTCGACTTGTGAGAATTCAGAGTCGACACTTGTTGATAGCGACTATTGTGAAACAATCTCAAAAAATCGGAAACCAACGAAAGCGCATGGCTGAGTTCCCTCTGGAGTGGATTTCCGCATTCGAGCTCACAACACTTTACGCTCGGAAGACCGTCTCACCGGTCGATACAGTCGATGCGATGCTGCTTCGCGCATCGACGCTGCAACCATCTCTCAATGCGTTCGTTAAGATCGATCCAGATGGCGCGCGCCTCGCGGCAAAGGCTTCGGAAGCGCGATGGCGAGCTGGCGCGCCGCTGTCGCCGCTCGATGGCGTGCCGACAACGATCAAGGATACGACCCAGGTAAAGGGTTGGCCGACGCGTTACGGCTCGCACGCGACCGACGAGACGCCCGCCACCGAGGACGCCCCGGTCGTCGGGCGGCTGCGCGCCGCCGGACTGGTCCTCCTCGGCAAGACCGCGACACCGGAATTCGGCTGGAAGGCGCTGACCGACTCGCCGCTGCAGGGCACCACGCGCAACCCCTGGAACCTGAAGCATTCACCCGGCGGTTCGTCTGGCGGCGCCTCGGCGCTCACGGCCGCGGGCATCAATCCCTTCAACCACGGCAACGACGGTGGTGGCTCGATCCGCATTCCCGCCGCGCATACCGGGCTGGTCGGGCTGAAGCCGAGCTACGGCCGCATCGCGCAGTATCCCGCCGATTCACCATTCGCCGACGTCATTAGCCAGGGCGTACTGTCGCGCACTGTGCGCGACACGGCACTGGCGCTGAACGTCACGGCCGGACCCGACCCGCGCGATTGGAGGTCGCTGCCGGCTGATCCACGCGACTATACGATCGGCCTCGAAGACGGCGTGCGCGGCCTCAGGATCGGCCTTAGCCTCGACTTCGGGCATGTGAAGGCGGACGCCGAGGTTCGTGCTCTGGTGGCCGCGGCCGCGCAACGCTTCGAGGAACTCGGCGCCCATGTCGACGACGTCGGCCCGCTGATCGAGCCGCTGCAGAACTTCTTCGAACCATTGTGGATCGGCAGTTTCGCCACCCGCTTGCGCCAGATCCCGACGCAGCTCCACGGCAAGCTCGATCCCGGTTTCCGCGCCGCCGCCGAGAAGGGACTGGCCATCACGCTCGCCGACTACGCTCGGGCCTACGAGGCGAAGTCCAAGCTCGCACGCGATCTGGCGCTTTGGCACCAGACCTTCGACCTGCTGCTTGCGCCCGTGACGCCGACCGCCGCGCCGCCGGTGGAGACGCTCTACAATTCCGACGCCTTCCCGCGCTGGACCAAGGGCGCACCCTATACGCTGACCTGCAACCTTACCGGCCAACCCGCCGCTTCGATGCCCGCCGGACTAACGTCGGCCGGCTTGCCGGTCGGCCTACAGATCATCGGCCCGCCCCGCGCCGATCATCTCGTGCTGCGCGCCATGCGTGCCTACGAGAGCGCGAGCAGCTGGATCTGGCCCCAAGCCAAGGTTCTGGAAACGCTGGGCAGGCTCTGACCGCGCCCGCGCACGGGAATGTTATCGGCAATGTAATAGTGTCCGGTCGGTCCGGGAGGCGACGATTCGCCGACCAAGAAACCGCCCGGAGGAGCTTCATGTCCCAACATTCTCGCGTCGCCGTCGCGGCTGCGTCCATCCTGCTCGCGCTCTCCGGTACGGCCATCGCGCAGCAGCCGCAGGCGTCGAACATGACCTTCTTCATCAGCAGTGTCGGCAGCCCGTTCGGTGCCGATTTCGGCGGCATCGAAGGAGCGGACCGCCATTGCCAGATGCTGGCCACCCGCGTCGGCGCAGGCGGCAGGACCTGGCGTGCATACCTCAGTGTGCAGGCGGTCGACGGCAAGCCGGCGATCAATGCCCGCGACCGGATCGGCAAGGGCCCCTGGGTCAACAGCGCGGGCGTGCAGATCGCCGCAAGCGTCGAGGACCTGCATTCGGCCAACAACAAGATCAATACCGAGAACGGCCGGGCGGAAACCGGCCGGATGATTCCGAGTCGCCTGTTCGTCGTGAACCAGCACGACATCCTGACGGGTACGCTGGCCGACGGCACGGCGCCGCCGCCGGACAAGGACATGACCTGCGGCAACTGGACCAAGGGCGGCAACGAAGGCTCCGCAATGGTCGGCCATCACGACCGCATGGGGCTGCGGGACGACGAGGCTTCGAAGTCGTGGAATGCGTCGCATCCCTCGCGCGCCTGCAATGCCGCGTCCTTGGTCACGACCGGCGGGGCCGGGTTGATTTACTGCTTCGCGGCCAACTGAGCTGCGCCTGCAGCGAGGCTTCACACTTTCCCTTCCCAGACGAAAAGGCGGCGGAACTTCTCCCAGAATTCGCCGCCCATGACAAAGAAGCTGAAGATGAAGGCAAGATCGGCCGCTGCCAGGACGGCGATCCGGCCACTGCCCGCCGGCATCCAGGACGGCACGTAGCCCGCGACGTAGATCGGCACGAAGCTCAGGAGGCAGATCGCGAGCCCGACGTAATACCTGCCCCGGGACACCGGCTTGGAGAAGAAGGTCGTGAACAGGAACTTCTTCGCCGTACCGACGATGCGATCGAAGTTCTGCCGGCCGAGCAGGGCCACCGCCAGCAGCATCAGGACCTCGGGCGCCCCGGCTACGAGGGCGCCCGCGATCAACGCCGATTGCGCCGCCGGCAGATCGAGCAACGGGATCAGCAGCGCACAGAACGGAAGCGCCATGGCTAGGCCGAGGACGGAGACGCCGGCAACGAACCGCCAGTTGGCCGTCAAGCTAACCGGAGAGTCCGGTGGAGCCATGGGATGCCGATGCCCTCTATGAGTCGATCTTCACGCCCGCCTTCGTGATCACCTTCTCCCACTTCTCGACCTCGGCCTGGAGGAACTTCACCGTATCGGCCGGCGTGGCGCCGACGGGAATCACGGCCTGATCGGCCAACCGCTTGCGCAGGCTTTCGTCCTTCATCGCCTTGGCAACTTCGCCGCCCATCCGGTCGACGATCTCCTTGGGCGTGCCGGCGGGCGCCATGAACATCACCCAACTCGAGGATTCGATCAGAGGTCCGCCCGACTCGACGATGGTCGGCACCTCCTCGGCGCCGGGCACACGCTCCTTCGACATCATGGCCAGCGCCCGCACCTTGCCGGCCTTGACCTGGCTCATCGTGCCGATCGGCACGTCGAGCAGCATCTGGATGTTGCCGGACATCAGGTCGGCCAGCGCCGGTGCCGTGCCCTTGTAGGGAACATGCACCATCTGGGTGCCGGTCACCTGCATGATCAACTCGCTGGTGAGATGGGCGGCGGCACCCACGCCGGACGAGCCGAACGAGATCTTGCCCGGGTTGGCCTTGGCGTAGGCGATCAGTTCGCCGACGTTCTTCACCGGCAACTCGTTGGTCACCAGGATCATGATCGGCGCGATGCCGACCAGGGACACCGGCGCGAAGCTCGTCACCGGATCGAACTTCAGCTTGCCGGCATAGAGTGTCTTGTTGGCGGCGTGGGCCGCGATCACCGTCAGGAAGGTGTAGCCGTCGGGCGGAGCGTTGGCCACGATCTCCGCCCCGATCAGCGAATTGGCGCCGGGCTTGTTGTCGATCACGAAGGGCTGGCCGACGTTCATCTTCTCCAGCGTCAGCCGCGTCACAGAGTCGGTGAGCCCGCCTGCGGTGTAGGGCACGACCCAGCGGATCGGCTTGGCGGGCCACGCCTGGGCGCGGAGCGACGAGGGCGCGAGCGCCACGGCGGCGCTTGCCGTCAGGACGGTGCGTCGGTTGATCTTGCTCATGATTGTTTTTCCTTCCCTGTTTCAGTCGACTCTTAGTCCAGATCGAGGCCGTTCATGCCGGCGTTCTTGCGGGCTTTCTTCGCCAGTTCGGTCAGAATCTTGCCGGCCTGGCGCGGATCCTCGATCTGCTCGGCCTGCGGGCCCTTATGCCAGCCTTCGGCCACGGCGAAAATGCCATTGCCTGCCTGGAAGACGCGGCCGGTGATCTCGCGGCTCTCCTCGCTTGCCAGCCACGTCGCGACCGGCGCGATCCAGCGCGGACTGCGCGTCTTCTTGTCTTCCTCGGTGTATTCGCGGAGATCCTCGGTCATGCGCGTGAAGGCCGACGGCGAGATCGAGTTCACCGTGATGCCGTAACGGGCGAGCTCGCGCGCGGCGATGACCGTGAACGAGGCGATGCCGGCTTTGGCCGCGCCATAGTTGGTCTGGCCGATGTTGCCGTAGATGCCCGACACCGATGTGGTGGTGATGATGCGTGCATCGACCGGGCCGCCTTTGGCTTTGGCCTGGTCGCGCCAGTAGGCGGCGGCGTGGCGCGCCGGCGCGAAGGTGCCTTTCAGATGCACCTTGATGACGGCGTCCCACTCCTGCTCGCTCATGTTGACCAGCATGCGGTCGCGCAAAATGCCGGCGTTCAGCACCACGGCGTCAAGCTTGCCAAAGGTCGAGACGGCCTGGTCGATCATGCGCTTGGCGCCATCCCAGTCGGAGACGTCGTCGCCGTTGGCCACGGCCTCGCCGCCCTTGGCCTTGATCTCGTTCACCACCTGCTGGGCGGCCGAAATGTCCTGGCCGGCGCCGGCGCGGTCGCCGCCCAGGTCGTTGACCACGACCTTGGCGCCATGCTCGGCCAGCATCAGGCAATGCTCGCGGCCCACGCCACGGGCGCCGCCGGTCACGATCGCCACCCGTCCCTCGCACAATCTAGCCATTGCTCCCTCCCGTTTCTGGCGTGTCTGGGCCCGCCGTCCTGCGCTAGTCTAGCGGCCTACCGAGGAGGATCGCCATGGACACGCTGCCGCTCGTTACCCCCGAACAGGTCGGCCTTTCCGCAGCGCGGCTCGACCGCGTACGCAAGTGGATGCACGGCTGGGTCGACAGCGGAAAGCTGGCCGGCATGGTCACCTGCGTGATGCGCAAGGGCGAGCTCGCCTTCGCCGAGGTCTATGGCAAGGCCGACGTGGCGCGCAACAAGCCGATGCGGCCCGACACGATCTTCCGCATCTACTCCATGACCAAGCCGCTGACCTCGACGGCGATCATGATGCTCTACGAAGAGGGCCGCTTTCAGCTCGACGATCCGATCTCGAAGTTCATCCCCGCCTTCGCCAACCCGCGCGTCATGACGGGCGGCAGCCGCGGCAAGATCGAGACCATGCCGGCCGAGCGCGAGATCAACTTCCGCGACCTGCTGACCCACACATCGGGCCTCACCTACGGCTTCATGGAGAGCAATCCGGTCGATGCCGCCTACCGCGCCAAGGAAGGCGGCGTCGATTTCCAGACCGCCGACACCAGCCTAAAACAGCTCGTCGAGCGGCTGGCGCAACTGCCGCTGATCGCGCAGCCCGGCAAGGCCTGGAACTATTCCGTCTCCACCGACGTGCTGGGCTACCTCGTCGAAGTAATCTCCGGCCAGCCCTTCGAGAAGTACCTGAAGGAGAAGGTGATCGACCCGCTGCGCATGGTCGATACCGACTTCCATGTGCCCGCCGACAAGCACGACCGCTTCGCCGCCAATTACAGTGCCGGCGCCGGCGGCAAGCTCGACCTGATCGACGATCCGGGCAAGAGCCGCTACCTCGCCCCGCGCAAGGTGAACTCGGGCGGCGGCGGCCTCGTCTCGACCGCCTCCGACTATCTCCGCTTCTGCAAGTTCATGCTCAACAAGGGCGAACTCGACGGCGTGCGCCTGCTCGGCCGCAAGACGGTCGAGCTCATGACCATGAACCACCTCAAGGGCGACATGGCCGACATGGGCACGCCGCGTTTCTCCGAATCGACCTACACCGGTATCGGCTTCGGCCTGGGCTTCTCGGTCATGATCGATCCGGCCAAGGCCTTCATCGCCGGGACCCCCGGCGAATATGCCTGGGGCGGCGCCGCCTCGACCGCCTTCTGGATCGATCCCAAGGAAGACATGGCCGTGGTGCTGCTGACCCAGCTCATGCCGTCCTCGACCTATCCGATCCGCCGCGAGCTGCGCGTGCTCACCTACCAGGCGATTATCGACTGAGCGGAGCAACGCACATGCGCAACACCGGCCCCATCGCCGTCCGCAAGCTGCATCCGCTGTTCGGCGCGGAAGTCTCCGGCATCGACATCACGCGTCCACTGTCGGCCCGCGAATTCGGGCCGATCCGGGCGGCGTTCGAGGAGCATTCGGTTCTGCTGTTCCGCGACCAGCCGATGGATGACGACGCGCAGATCGCCTTCAGCGAGAACTTCGGGCCGCTCGAGACCACCAGCGCGTCCAATCCCGCCGCCGGCACCAAGTTCCAGCGCCAGTCCAACCTCGACATCATGACGGGCGAGCCGATCCCGCCCGACGACATGCGCATGATCTACCAGAAGGCCAACTACTTCTGGCACTCCGACTCCTCGTTCAAGCGCATCCCTTCGCTGTGCTCGATCCTGACCGCGCGGATCTGCCCGCCGGAGGGCGGCAACACCGAGTTCCTCAACATGCGCGCCGCCTGGGAGGCGCTGCCGCCGGCGCTGCAGGCCACGGTCCATCCGCTGGTCGCCGAGCATGCGCTTTCGCATTCGCGCGACCGCGTGCAGAAGGGCATCCTGAGCGCCAAGGCGCTGGCGGAGCTGCCGCCGGTCAAGCAGCGCCTGTTCCGCGACAATCCGATCAACGGCCGCCGCGCGCTCTATATCGGCGCCCATGCCGGCCACATCGTCGATTGGCCCGAGCCGATCGGCAAAGCGATCCTGTACGAACTCGCCTATCGCGCCGAGCAGCCGGAGTTCATGCTCTCGCATGCCTGGCGCGAGGGCGACGTGATCGTGTGGGACAATCGCGCCGTGCTGCACCGCGCGACCTACTACGATGCCGTCAAGTACAAGCGCTTTATGCAACGCACGACCATTGGCGGCGACGAGCTGACGGTCCCGCAGTAGGCGATGGCCGAGCCGCTTCAGGACGGAATGCCGGCGGGGCTGCCGCGCCTGCTGGCGGTGGTCACCATCACCATCGGCCTGTCGATGTCGGTGCTCAGCAATTCCATGACCAACCTCGCGCTGCCCTACATCGCGCAGGATCTCAACATCACCGCCGAAAGCTCGATCTGGATCGTCAACGCGAGCCAGATCGCGCTGATGGTCTGCCTGCTGCCGGTGGCGGCGCTGGCCGACATCGTGGGCTACCGCCACGTCTACCGCTTCGGCCTTGCCCTCTTCTGCCTGGCCTCGCTCGGCTGCGCGCTGGCACCGTCGCTGCCGTGGCTGATCGCGGCCCGCACGCTGCAGGGGCTGGGCGGCTCGGCGATCATGGCGATCCAGCCGGCGCTGGTGCGCTCGATCTATCCCCGCGCCCAGCTCGGCCGCGGCCTCGGCTTCAACACCACCGTGGTTGCCACGTCGCTCGCCGCCGGTCCCAGCCTCGGCGCTGCGCTGCTCTCCATCACCTCGTGGCCGATCCTGTTCGCCGTCTACGTGCCGCTGGGCGTGATCTCGTTCCTGCTCGCCGAAAAATACCTGCCGCACACGACGCACACCCGCCGGCCCTTCGATGTCCTCTCCGCTCTCCTGTCGGGCTTCACCTTCGGCCTGCTGATCTTCGGCATCGACGGCATGGCACACGGCCACCCGCTCTGGCTGATCCTGGCCGAACTCGCGGGCTTCCTCCTGCTCGGCACGCTGTTCGTGTGGCGCCAGACCCGGCTCGCCGATCCCATGATGCCGGTCGAGATCTTCCGCCGGCCGATCTTCTCGCTCTCGATCAGCGCCGGCGCCTGCACCTTCACCGCGCAGGGCCTCGCCTTCGTCAGCCTGCCCTTCTACTTCGCCACCGTGCTCGGCCGGAGTGCCACCGACACCGGCATTCTGTTGACGGCCTGGCCGCTGGCCCTGGCCTTCATGGCGCCGATCGCCGGCCGCCTCGCCGACCGCCACCATGCCGGCCTGCTGGGCGCCATCGGCCTCACCAGCATGACCGCGGGCCTCGTGCTGACCGCGCTGCTGCCGCCCGACCCATCCGCCATCGACATCATGTGGCGGCTGGTACTGTGCGGCGCGGGCTTCGGCATCTTCGCCGCCCCCAACAACCGGCTGATGATGAACGCCGTGCCACGCGAAAGAAGCGGCAGCGCCGGCGGCATCATCGCCTCGGCCCGCACACTCGGCCAAACGATGGGCGCCGCGCTGGTGGCGCTGGTGTTCGGCCTGTTCGACTTCTCCGGCGGAGGGGCGGCCGATGCCGCCCGTGCCGCGATCTGGCTGGGCGCGGGGTTCGCCGCGCTGGCCCTGGTGATCGGGAGCCTGCGGCTGCGTCACTAGAGTCGGAGTCGCCAAAAGAGACAAAGCAAGAAGCGACTTTGACGTTTTGCGGATCGGCCAACCGTCTGATCCACCATCCGAATTGCCGCTGGGCGCCCAGAAAATGTCTCCTGAAGTGGGACATTTCGAAACCCACGACTCCTGACTCCCTTCCTTCATTTCCTATTCGGTGACGACTCGATTCACGCAGACGCAATAAGGGCTCGGGATTTTCGACAGGATTTAATAGGATTTCAGCAGGAAAGTCAAGTCAGGCCGCCGCATGCATCTCCCGGAACAGCGATGGCGCCATGCCGAAGCGGCGTTCGAAGGCCTGGCCGAGCCGCGCCGAGGAGCGCAGGCCCACGCGAGCCGCAATCGCCTTCAGCGGCAGGCCCTCGGCCAGCAAGGTGCGCGCCGCGTCGAGCCGCAGGCTTTCCACGAAATGTGCCGGTGTCTTGCCGGTGGCGTCGGTGAACTTGCGATAGAAGCTGCGCTCCGACAGGCCGGCGCGCGCCGCCAGCGCCGGCACGTCGAGCGGCTGGTCGAGATGGGCCTGCATCCAGTCGATCAGCGTCACGAACGGTGCTTCGGCCGCGCTCTGGGCTGAGGTCTGGGCCTGCAGCAGCGGGCTGAACTGCGACTGGTAGCCCGGGCGGCGGGCATAGAGCACGAAGTGCCGCGCGATCAGGTTGGCCGTGGCGGCACCGAGATCGGCTTCGACCAGCGCCAAGGCCATGTCGATCCCGGTCGTGACCCCGGCCGAGGTCCAGACCTTGCCGTCGACGACATAGAGCGAGTCGGCATCGACATCGAGCGTCGCGTAACGCTCGGCGAGACGCTGGCAGCTCGCCCAGTGCGTGGCCACGCGCTTGCCATCCAGGAGCCCGGCCGCGGCCAGCACGAAAGCGCCGGTGCAGACCGAGCCGTAGCGCCGGGTCTTTGGCGCCACCTTGCGCAGCCAGCGCCGCAGATCGGGGCGCATCGTCGCGGCCTTCAGCCCGCGCGAGCCGCCGGCCACCAGCAGCGTCTCGGGCTGACCGCCGATCCTGCGACTCTGCAACGCCACGCCGCAATTGGTGACGACCGCGCCGCCGTCGGGCGAGACGATCGTCACGTCGTAGACCTGATGGGAGCGCCCTTCGTTGGCGGCGCCGAACACGGCGGCAGGACCGGTGACGTCGAGGAGCTGGCAGCCCTCGTAGGCGACGATGACGACGCGATGGAGTTTAGTCATTGGCAGAAAATAGACGATCTTTGTCATTCCTGCCAACAGTCGGAAGCGCCTATACAGGCACCATTGTCATCCCGAGCGCAGCGAGGGACCTTTCGAGACGCCCGACAAAGATCCCTCGCTGCGCTCGGGATGACACCGATCGCGCATCGACAAAAGTACACCGGAGACTCCCATGGCCAGCCCCCTCCACATCGGAATCCTGCTCTATCCCAACGTCACCCAGCTCGACGCCACCGGCCCGGCCCAGGTGCTGGCGCGGGTGCCGGGCGCCACCCTGCACATGATCTGGAAGACGCTGGCTCCGGTACCGACCGACGCCGGCTTCTCGATCGTGCCGACCACCACCTTCGCCGATTGTCCCAAGCTCGACGTGATCTGCGTGCCGGGGGGCGGCGGCCAGGTGGCGCTGATGACCGACGAGGAGACGCTCGACTTCCTGCGCAAGCAGGCCGCCACGGCGCGCTACGTCACCTCGGTCTGCACCGGCTCGCTGGTCCTCGGCGCCGCGGGACTCCTGAAAGGTTACAAGTCCGCCTGCCACTGGGCCTGGCGGGACATGCTGCCGGCCTTCGGCGCCATTCCGGTGGCCGAGCGCGTGGTGCGCGACCGCAACCGCATCTCGGGCGGTGGCGTCACCGCCGGCATCGATTTCGGGCTCACTGTCGCGGCCGAACTTGCGGGCGAGGAAGTGGCCAAGTCGATCCAGCTCGTCCTGGAATACGACCCGCAGCCGCCGTTCGATTCGGGCAGCCCCGAGAAGGCGGGCGTCGAGCGCGTGAAGCGCATCCGCGAGCGCTTGTCGGGCATGCTGGAGACCCGGTCCAAGGCCAATGCGGAAGCAGCGGCAAAGCTCGCCTAGACAATTCCGACCGCGGAACGAGGCACACTCGTTTGCGCGTCCCGGCGTCGATATCTAGATTGCGACCGTGAAGACGCTCGAATTGAAGATCCCGCCTCCCGTCGTGGCGCTGCTTGTTGCCATCGCCATGTGGCTGGCGGCGAGTGCATCGAGTTCTCTCGCTTTCACGCTGCCCGCCCGTCTTGCGATCGCATTGGCCGTGGCGGCCCTCGGCGTCGCGATCTCCGCGGCCGGCACCGTGTCGTTCTGGCGCGCGAAGACCACCGTCAATCCGACCCGGCCCGACGCCGCCTCGTCGCTGGTCGTCACCGGAGTCTACCGCCTCACGCGCAACCCGATGTACCTGGGTCTCCTGCTGGTGCTTGCCGGGTGGGCCATCTATCTGTCGAACGCCGTCACTTTCGTGGGCCCACTGCTGTTCCTTCTCTACATCAATCGCTTCCAGATCGTGCCCGAGGAAAGGGCGCTGGCCGCCAGGTTTGGATTGGCCTTCGATGACTACCGGCGCCGAACGCGACGCTGGATCTGACACGAAGCCATCCGCCCGGAAGCCCCGCCGCGCAGGCCACCTGCACGCTTTTGATACAATCGAGCGGTAGGCCGGACTCCCGGTATCGACGAAAATGGGCCCGGGAGGATCGCCGCGTGCGCACCCTTTTTTCTGGCTCATTTCGTTCACTGTTCCTGGCGGCGGCCGGCAGCGTCACGCTGCTGATGTCGGGTGCTGCGGTCGCCGAACCGGCGCCCGGCGTCTTCGCCTACAAGTGGAACGCCTCGGTGCCGGCCGACATGATCACCCCCGCCGACATCGTGCAGGCCCTGATCTGGACCGGGCATATCGGCATGGACAATGACGGCGGCACGACCGCGGTGCGCAAGGCCAGCCAGGCCTGGCAGACCGCCAAGCGTCGGACCGTCACCGAAAACCTGCCGGACAATCAGGCGATCGAACTGGTTTCCGAAGGCCTGAAGAAGCGCGACGCCGCGGGCTGGGCGATCCTGCGCGACGACTCGGTGGGCTTCGCCGTCGGCATGCCGACCCGGCTCGCCAAGCTGTCGCCGCCGCAGGCCGAGGGCTCGGTGCTGTGGTACCACGCTGACGGCAGTGTCGGTCAGTCGGTCGGCGTCCGATACGGCGGCGCGAGCTGCGTCGCGCTCGGCACGCTCTACACGTCGCTTCAGAAGAAAGGCGATTCGTACCGCACCAAGTCCGAGGAAGGCTTCGCGATCGTGTCCCCTTCCGGCAACAGCCAGGTCCTGACACGGGCCCTCTGCCATCCCGGCGGCATCATCTTTACCGTCACCACGGTTCCCAACGACCGGCCCGAGCTGCAGCGCGCACTGTTCGCCGCGACCATGGCGGGCACGGTCATCAACCGGACGTTCAATCCCTCGGCGCGGCCACGGCCGAAGCTCGAGGAGCTGCCGGCGGCGCCGATGGAGGCGGCCGACGGACAGGTCGCGCGGCCACGGCCCACCGGCACCGCGCCGGCGAACCTCGACACCGCGGGCATGACCGACCGGCTGAAACTCGTGCGCCGCGTCGCGGGCGACCTGAGCGCCGAGGAGATCTTCGAGAAGGCCGCCGGCGCGGTCTACATGGTGAAGGCCGACAAGAGCATCGGCTCGGCGGTGGCAGTGAGCGAGAGCGACCTGCTGACCAACTGCCACGTCGTGGGCGACAAGACCCGGGTGCTGCTGGTCCGCGACCGGCAGGAACTGAAGGCCACGGTCGTGTCGATGAACATCAATGCCGACCGCTGCGTACTCCGGGTCGAGAGCAAGCTGCCGAAATGGGTCGGCGTCCGCCCCTACAGCGACATCAAGGTTGGCGAACGCGCGATCACCATCGGCACACCGCAGGGTCTGGAGCTCACGGTCGCGGAAGGCATCGTCTCGTCCAAGCGCAGCCAGAACGATTCCAAGCTGATCCAGACCTCGGCGCCGATCTCGCAGGGTTCGTCCGGCGGTGGCCTGTTCGATGCCCAGGGTGAACTGCTCGGCATCACGACCTTCTACTTCAAGGCCGGCCAGAACCTGAACTTCGCCGTCGCCGCCGAGGAATTCTCGCGGCCCCAGGCGCCGGCGAACGCGGACTAGAGGAAGACCGTTCAGCTCGCCGAGGCGCTCTCGATGGTGATCGCCTTGCCGGCGGCCATGTCGAACTTCAGCCGCCGCACATAGTCGAGGTCGCGTCCGGTCACGCGCACGAAGCGGCTGCCTTCGGGATAGTCGATGGCATGGACGGCGCCGACATCGTAGACGCCGGCCTGACCGGGATTGAGGCGATAGGCCTTGACCTGCTCCAGTTTGGCGTCGCCTTCGGTCTTGCCGCCGTCGATCCGCCGGAACTCGCTCATGTCGGTGTAGTTGACGGCCTGGCCGTAGACCGCCCAGGACGGGCCGTGATCGTGCGGCGGGCTCTTGTGCGGCTTGGCATTGCAGTGCGCCAGCACGACGAAGCCGAGATCCTTGTCCTCATAGAGCTTGCGGGCGCCGAGCGGTGCCGCCGGACCGACGGCTTCATCGACGAAACTCTTGTTCGCCAGCAGCTTCTCCAGGAGGACACGCACCTGCTCGCGGCCGGCCGGTCCATCGTGGGCCTTGAGCGCGGCCTGGGCGTCCTTGACGAAGGTATCGAGCGTGTAGGTCATGGCGGCGGCTCCCCTGAATGCAGGCGGAAATGATCCGCCCGCCCGGCTGTGGGTGTCAACGTCGGCGGTCTAGCGCCCACCGAGAATACGCCGCGCGATCACCATGCGGTGGACCTCCGACGGGCCCTCGTAGACGCGCATGGTGCGCACCTTCTGCGCCATGATCGACAGGGGCAGTTCCTGCGTCACGCCCATGGCGCCGAAGGCCTGCTGGGCATGGTCGATGATCTCGGTCGCCATCTCGGTGGCGTAGACCTTGATCATCGAGGCTTCCATGCGCACGTCGCGGCCGTCGTCCTGCTTCACGGCGGCGTCCATCACCATCAGCCGGCAGGCGTGCAGCTTCATGGCGGCGTCCGCCACCCACCACTGGATGGCCTGCCGGTCGGCGAGCTTCTCGCCGAAGGTGACGCGCTGGTTGGCATGCTCGACCAGCATGTCGAGCGCGCGCTGGGCCATGCCAGTGCACCAGGCGCCCATCTGCAGGCGGCGCACGGTGAGGCGTAACTGCATCGGCGCGAAGCCTGCACCGACCTTGCCCAGCACCTGGCTCTCGTGCACGCGGCAATCCTCGAACACGACCTCGTAGGTGCGCTGGCCGGCCAGCATCGGAATCGCGCGCGCCACAATGAGGCCGGGCGTGCCCTTGTCGATCAGGAAGGCGGTGATGCCGCCGCGCGAGCCCAGGGCGGTGTCGGTCACCGCCATCGCAATGGTGAAGTCGGCCTTGGCGATACGGCTGATCCAGATCTTGCGGCCGTTGATCACCCAGTCGTTGCCGTCCTTCACCGCGCGCGTCTTCATGCCGGCCGGATCGCCGCCGGCGCCGGGCTCGGAGATGGCAATGGCCGAGCTGGTGAGGCCTGCCGCATAGGGCTCGAGGTATTTCTTGCGCTGCTCGGGACTGGCCGTGGCCAGCAGCATGTGCAGGTTGGGCGAATCAGGCGGGAAGGTGAAGGGCACGCAGGTGTAGCCGATCTCCTCGTTGACGCCGACCAGTGCCACGGCCGGCAGGTTGGCGCCGCCCACCTCCTCCGGCACGTCGAGTGCCCACAGGCCCAGTTCCTTGCACTGCTTGAAGAGCCGCGCGTTCTCCTCGTCATTGAGCGCCGCCGGCTGGCCGGCGGCGAAGCGATCGAGGATGTTCTTCTCCAGCGGCAGCAGTTCGTTGCGCACGAACTTCTTCACCAACTCGCGCAACATCTGATGCTCTTCGCTGACCTGATGCATTGTCATCCCCTGTGGCTATCTGCCGATGCCCTTGTTCACGAATTCCAGCGTATAGGCCTTGGCGAAGTCCAGCCCTTTGGGCAGCACGTCGACATCGGCCATTTGGTCGTAGAAACCCTTCCAGCGCGCGGCGCTCATGGCGCCGACGCCGTCTCCCAGCGCGTCGCCCGACATCACGATGCCGCGCTCGTTCAGAACCTTGAGCGCATAGGCGATACGGTCGTCGGTCTGATCCGGATTATGCTTCTTGATGAGATCGTTGGCGGCGGCCGTCGCCGGCCCGCCCTTGAGATACTGCGCCCAACCCTCGAGCGTGGCGTCGACGAAGCGCTGCACCAGCTCCTTCTTCTCGACCGCCATTTTGCGCGAGATCGCGATGGTGGTCTGGTAGGCGCTGAAGCCGGCATCGGCGATCAGCAGCACTTCGGGCGGGCGGCCGAGCGCCTGGCCGAGCGAATAGGGCTCGGACGACAGGAACCCCTGCTGCACGGCATTCTTGTCGGCCAGGAACGGCGCCATGTTGAAGGTGTAGGGCCGGAGCTGCTCGTCGCGGAGCCCGTACTTCTTCCTGAGATAGGGCCAGTAGGTCACGCGCCCGCCGTTGCCGATCAGCAAGGTGCGGCCCTTGAGCTTCTCGAAGCCGTCGAAACCCGAGCCGGGATGGCCGATCAGGACCTGCGGATCCTTCTGGAAGATCGCGGCGATGGTGAAGAACGGCGCGCCCTCGCGCACATAGGTGAAGGCCTCGAAGCTGTTCGACATGATCATGTCGACACGCCCGTTGAGCAGCAGCTGGCCGATGTTGAGGCTGGGCCCACCCTGGCGAAGGTCGCACTCGATCCCGGCCCTGGCGTAGAGGCCGGCGGCGATCGCCTGGTAGTAGCCGCCATGCTCGGCCTGGGCCCGCCAGTCAGTCTGGAAGCTCACCTTCTCCAGCGTCTGGGCGCGCGGCCGGCGGGCGAGCGGCACCAGCAGCGGACCGGCCAGGGCAAACCCCAACGCTGCGCGCCGGTTCAGACTCCAGACTGTTCCATGAGCGATCACGGCGCGAGACTCGCGCCGCGGCGATCGAAGACGTTGGCCATGATCTCCCACAACGCGCCCGAAGACATCGACAGCGCGTCCAGCGACGGCAGCCAGTTCTCCCACGAAGCGCGCACCTCAGCCGGCGCCCGCCAGTCGGTCGGGAAAGCCGCGACATCCAGCCCGGCGATACGCGCCAGGCGCAGCGCCCGCGGCATATGGGAGGCCGACGTGACCAGGGCGACCCGCCCGCCCTTCGCCAGCTCGCGCACGCCCCGGATGTTCTGGATGGTGTTGAGCGAGCCGCCCTCGAGGACGATCGCCTCGGCCGGCACGCCGAGGGCGAGCAGGAAGATGCGCATCGCCTCGGCTTCAGACATCACCGCTGTGCCGCCCGCCTCGGCCCGCGGATTGCCACCGCTCACGATGATGCGCGGCGCCACGCCACGATGAAAAAGACGGGCAGCCTGCCAGATGCGATCCGCGGAGTCTTTGAGGTCCGGCTCGGGAATGTAGGGCGGCGCCGCCGGTGCGATGCCGCCGCCCAGCACCACGATGGCATCGTAGCAGCAGGCGGGTGCCGCTTGCGCCGCCGCGCGCGCTTCCGCCTGCAGCGGCATCACCAGCGCATCGGCCACCGGCGGCAGCGACAGCACGAGCAACTCGGCAACGGCCAGCACGGCAACCAGCCGCCCGAGGCGCCGCAGGCCCAACACCGCCAGGACGCCACCCACGAGCAGGCCGAGCGCCAGCGATGCCGGCGGCAGGGCCAGCTGGCCGAGGAATTTCAGGACAACGAACATTTCCATGCCACGCTATAGTAGCCCACGACGCAGCCGGTAAACGGCAGGAATTCCCCGATGATTTCGCATGTGCATGTCGGTGTGACCGACTTCGATCGCGCCTTCGTCTTCTATTCGAGCGTGATGGATGCGCTCGGCTTCCCGCTGAAGTTCTGCGAGCGCGACCGTCCATGGGCGGGCTGGATGCCGACGGCGGCGGCACGGCCGCTCTTCCTGATCGGCCGGCCGGAGAACGGCGATGGCGCCACGCCGGGAAACGGCCAGATGGTCGCGTTGCTCGCGCCTACCCGGGCGGCGGTCGATGCGTGCTACGCCAAGGCACTTGCCGGCGGCGGAAGCGATGACGGCCCACCGGGGCCAAGGCCGCAGTATCACGCCAACTACTACGGCGCTTATTTCCGCGATCCCGACGGCAACAAGATCTGCGTCTGCTGCCACGATGCGGCATAGGAATAGAATCGCAGGGGAATCGAATCGCAGGCAAAAAGAAGGGCGGACCCGGCTCTCACCGGCGCCCGCCCGATCTTCAGTCGGAAGCGGCTTAGATCGCTTCCTTGAGATCCTTGGCAACGCGGAAGGCAACCTTCTTCGACGCCTTGATCTTGATCGCTTCGCCGGTGGCCGGGTTGCGACCCATGCGGGCCGGACGCGCGCGCACCTGGAAGATGCCGAGGCCCGTAACGCGGACCTTGTTGCCCTTCTTGAGGTGTCTCACGACCAGACCGATGAACTCATCGAGGGCGCCAGTGGCGTCCTTCTTGGTCATGCCCGTCTTCTCGGCCAGCTCGGCCGCGACCTTGGACAGCGGGACAGTCGGAACAGTGGTTTTGGTAGCCATAGTGGAGGGGTCCCTTACGTTTTTTAAGTTTCACCAGCGTCTTCCTGACGCCCCAGGACAGCGCTGGCGAGCCAAGGTTATCCACGAATCGTCATCCCGCAAGCCCGGAACACCCGAAAAATGTCGATTTCTGTGGCTTTTTCGGCCATTTGGACGGCCATCCACAGACAGCAGAGAGTGTGTAGCGTGCCAACGCCCGAATTGATGCCGACTTTCAGCACCGCCGTGAACACCTGGCAGTGCGACGAGAACGACCATCTGAACGTCCAATTCTACACCGAGTTCGGCCACGAGGCGTCGGCGCACCTGCTCCAAGGCCTGGGCCTGGGACCGCGCGCGCAACGGGCCCAGGGCCTCGCCGTGACGGCGGCCGAAGACCATGTCCGCTACCTCCGCGAGTTCCGGGTCGTCGATGCGGTCGAGGTCCGCTCGGCCCCGGTCGAGATCGGCGCCCAACATCTCGTCGCCTATCACGAAATCCGCAATCCGGCCGACGGGCGCGTGGCCGCTACCGTCCGCCGCCGCATCGTCTGCGACCGGCCATGGCCCGACGCCTTCCGTGCCCGCGCCGAAGCCGCCCTCATGTCGCTGCCCGAGGCCGCCAAACCACGCAGCGTCGGCACGCTCGCGCTGCCCGATCTCACGCTCGACGATGCGCCCGCGACCGGCATGATCGAGGTTGGCCGCACGGTGATCACGCCCGACGAATGCGACGAGCACGGCTGCTTCCTGCCGCGCCATCAGTTCGGCCGCTACTCCGACGGCGCGCCGATGCTGTGGAACCATCTGGGCTTCGACCGTGCCGCCATGCAGACCCGCGAGGAGGGCTCGGTGGTGGTCGAGATGCTGAACCACTACCGCCGCCCGTTGCGCGCCGGCGACCTTGCCGTGGTGATGAGCGGCCTCGCTTCCTTCACCAGCAAGGTACTGGTCTTCACGCATTTCCTGTTCGAGGCCGAAACCGGCACGCTTGCTGCTTGTGCCGAGGCCGTGGGCATGAAGTTCGACCAGAAGGTCCGCAAGATCATGAGTTTCAGCGCCGAGGACCAGGCACGCCTGGCCGCGCGCCGGATCAAGTTCTGAGGAGAAACGATGACTCCGACATTCGATGGACCGAAGTTCGACGAAAAGCGCCTCGCCGAGCTGAAGGACGAAGTCGACATCCTGTGCAAGGCGGTGCTCGACGCCTCGCGTGCGCGCCTCACCTTCGACGACGATCCGGCGTCGTTCGCCAGCGTACTCGCGAAGGAAGCCAAGCCGTGAGGAACGACGATCTCGCCCTGGAAGACCTGACGGCGATCGCCGATGCCATCGCCGAGGGGCGCATTACGTCGGTGGAAGCGACCGAGGCGTGCCTCGCGCGCACAAAAATCTGGCAGCCGCGCACCAATGCCTTCCTGCGTCTCTACGAGGAAAAGGCGCTGGAACAGGCGCGAGCGATGGACAGAGAACTGGCCGCCGGCAAGCGTCGCGGTCCGCTGCACGGCGTGCCGATGGCGCACAAGGACATGTACTATCGCAAGGGCGAGCTCTCGATCGGCGGCAGCGCGATCCGCCGCGACTGGACGGCGCCCGTGACGGCGACGGCACTGCAGAAGCTCGATGCCGCGGGCGTGGTCGAATTAGGCTTCCTCAACATGGCGGAATTCGCCGCCGGTCCGACCGGCCACAATGTGCATCACGGCCATTGCCGCAATCCTTGGGACGCTTCACGCGTGACTGGCGGCTCGTCGAGTGGCTCGGGCGCCTCGGTGGCGGCGCGCATGGTCTATGGCGCGTTGGGGTCCGACACCGGCGGCTCGATCCGCCTGCCCGCCTCGGCCTGCGGGGTCGTGGGCATGAAGGCGACCTACGGCCGCGTGAGCCGTGCCGGCGCCGTCGCGCGCTCGTGGAGCCTCGATCATGTCGGCCCGCTCACCCGCACGGTGCGCGACAACGCGCGCATGCTGGGCATCCTCGCCGGCCACGATCCCGAGGATTCGACCACCAGCGAGAAGCCGGTGCCGGACTACGAGGCGCTGCTGGAAGGCGGCGTCGGCGGTCTCAGGATCGGACTCGCGCTGCCGAACGACGGCCCCGCCGCCCTCGATGCCCAGGTCGGTGCGGCGGTGCAGGCCGCCGCCGACGCGTTGGGCCAGCTGGGCGCCAGGGTGACCACGGCCAGGCTGCCCGACTTCACCGCGCTCTATCGCGCCGCCGAGGTGATGGTGAAGTGCGAGGCTGCCGCCATGCACCGGCCGTGGATGGAGGAGACGCCGGAACTCTACGCCAACCAGGTGCGCTCGCGCATGGAAGCGGGGTTCTTCATTCCGGCGACGCACTACATAGATGCGCTGCGCCTTCGTTCGCATTTCGTGAAGGAGTTCCTGGCGCTGGCCATGGACGGTGTCGACGCCGTGATGCTGCCCGCCATCCCTTTCCCGATCCCGACCATCGAGGAGACCGACACCGAGACCAAGGGCGGGCCTGCCGTGCTCAAGATGGTGGCGGGCTTCACCGGACTCACACGGCCGTTCAATACGCTGGGCCTGCCGGCGCTATCGGTGCCGTGCGGCTTCGATTCGAACGGCGCGCCGATCGGGCTGCAGCTGATCGGCCGGCCATTCGACGAGGCGCTGCTCTACCGCGTCGGCCACGCCTACCAGGGCGCGACCGACTTTCACCGCAAGGTGCCGGCCTAGACGGCGAGGTTGACCGTCACGCTCTTGCGCTGGGTGAAGCTGTCGAGCATGCCTTCCAGCGAGAACTCGCGGCCCAGGCCGCTCTGCTTGTAGCCGCCGTAGGACATGCCGGGCGTCTGGCCGCCGCCCTGGTTGACCTGCACCCAGCCCGACTCGATGGCGTGCGCGGCGCGCAACCCCTTGCCGATGTCATGCGTCCAGACATAGGCCGCGAGACCGTAGTGACTGTCGTTGGCCATGCGGATGGCCTCGGCCTCGTCGCTCCAGCGGATCGCCACCAGCACCGGCCCGAAGATCTCCTCGCGCGCCAGGCGCCAGTCGTTGGAACGGTCGGCGAACACCGTCGGGATGGTGAAGTAGCCCTCGGAGAGCGGCCCGGTCTTGGGCGGCAGGCCGCCGAACACGAGCTGGGCGTCGGAGCGCTTCAGCCCCTCGTCGACATACTTGCAGACCTTGGTGAACTGCTTGTTGTTGATGATGGTGCCGATGTCGGAGGCCTCGTCGAGCGGATCGCCGATCTTCAGTGCCGTCGTCTTCTTCTCGAGCTTCTTCAGGAAGGAGTCGAAAATGTCCTCGTGCAGGAACATGCGCGAGCCTGCGGTGCAGCTCTGGCTCTGGCGCGTGAAGCGCATGGCGTTGATGATGCCGTCGACCGCCCAATCCTCGTCGGCGTCGGGATAGACGATCGAGGGGCTCTTGCCGCCGAGCTCCAGCGACACCGGCACGATGCGTTCGGCCGCGGCGCGCATGATCACCTTGCCGACCTCGGTCGAGCCGGTGAACGAGAGCTTGCGGATCTTGGGGTGGTTGGCGAGCGGCCCGCCGCACTCCTCGCCGTAGCCGGTGATCACGTTCAACACGCCGGCCGGGACGAACTCCTGGACGATGTCGGCCATCAGCAGGACGGCCAGCGGCGCATCTTCCGCGGCCTTCAGGACCAGCACATTGCCGGCGCAGAGCGCGGGCGCGATCTTCAGCGCGCCCAGCATGACCGGGGCATTCCACGGGATGATGGCGCCCACGATGCCGATCGGCTCGCGGCGGGTGTAGGACAGCACGTGCTCGCCCAGCGGTACGGTCTCGCCCTTCAGCTCGGACGCAAGGCCGCCGAAATAGCGAAAGACGTCGGCCGCCAGCTTGGCTTCACCGCGCGCCTGCGTGCGGAGCGCATTGCCCGTCTCGAGCGCGATGGTGCGGGCCATCTCCTCGGCGCGCGCCTCCAGGGCCTCGGCGGCCTTGAGCAGCATCCTGCCGCGTTCGCGCGGCACCACGTTCTTCCACGCCGCGAACGCCTTCTCCGCCGCCGCGACCGCGGCGTCGACATCGGCGGCGGCGGCGCGCGGCACTTCGGCCACGGTCGTGCGCTTGGCCGGATTTTCGATGGCGATGCGCTGGCCCGAAGCACTCTCCACCCACTTGCCGCCGATCAGCATGCCCTTGGGCTGGTATGTGCCGGCGACCGGCGCGGATTTCGGCTGGGTGGCGGTCATCGACATGCGGGCTCTCCGTCCGGTTACAAAAAAATCGGCCGGAGTTTGGCCCGCATGTCGTGACGCGACAAGGTCAGGCTGCCGCCGCCAGTTCAGGCGCCAGCGCCTCTTCTGCAGCAAGCGTGCGCGCAACCGCATGCACCACGGCAGCGATCCGCACAGCGGCCTGGACCTGCTCCGCCGAGAGGCCGGCCTCGCGGCAGACCTTCTCGTGCGCTTCCAGACACATGCCGCAGCCGTTGACGGCCGAGACCACCAGCGACCACAGCTCGAAATCGACCTTGTCGACGCCGGGCCTGGCCATGGCGGTCATGCGCAGCTTGGCCGGCAGGGTCTTGTAGTCGGCCGCGTGCACGAGATGCACGAAGCGGTAGTAGATGTTGTTCATCGCCATCAGCGACGCCGCGATCTTGGCGGCGTTGAGCGCTTCCGGCGACATTTCGGCCGCGAAGGCTCCGACCACGGCCTGCATGGTCGGAGCATGGTTTGCCGCGAGCGCGGCAGCGACGAAGCTGCCGGCCCTCTGCTGCGGGCTGAGCAACTGCTCGGCGGCCAGGCTCGAGAGATTGAGCTTCAGGTCGCGTGCGTAGTCGGGCAGCCGATCCTTCAGGACGTCGAGCGACATTGCAGTCTCCTTAGGCGGCCTTGAGGACGTCGTCGCCCTTCTGCCAGTTGCACGGGCAGAGTTCGTCGGTCTGCAGGGCATCGAGGACGCGCAGCACTTCCTGCGGGTTGCGGCCGACCGAGAGGTCGTTCACCGACACGAAGCGGATGATGCCCTCGGGATCGACGATGAAGGTGGCGCGCAGGCAAACGCCCTCGTTCTTGTCGAGAATGCCGAGCGAGGTCGAGAGCTCACGCTTGAGGTCGGCCAACATGGCGAACGGCAGCGCCTTCAGGTCGGCATGGTTCTGGCGCCAGGCGAGATGGACGAACTCGGAGTCGGTCGACACGCCGTAGACCACCGCGTCGCGCTCGTTGAATTCCTTGTTGATCTTGCCAAAGGCCGCGATCTCGGTCGGGCAGACGAAGGTGAAGTCCTTGGGCCAGAAGAACACGATCTTCCACTTGCCCTTGTCGCTCTTGTCGGAGAGCTGGGTGAAGGCGGTCTTGGCGTCGGTGCTCACCACCGCCTTGAGGTCGAACGAGGGAAACTTGTCTCCGATGGTCAGCATGAAACGCTCCTTGAGGCAAATTAGACTGGAACGATTCTAATATGCTGGCTTGACCATTAATTGCAAGTCATTCGCAGAACTAATTTAAGGAAGAATTTATATTACATTATTTCAAACACTTGAGTGGATGACGGTATGGCCATCACTGCGCACTCTTCTGTAATTCAGGTGGTCATCTGAGACGGGATGTCCGATGTTTTCCGTCCGCCGCAGGCCAGACCAGACAAGGAAAGAGATTCATGAACGCGATGTCGAAAAAGCTTGGTCTTCTGACGCTGGCGATGGGCGCTGTCTTCGGCGGCAACGCCATGGCCGCCACGCTCGACGACGTCCGTGCGAGCAAGACACTGCGCGTTGCCTACCGCGAGGATGCCGCGCCCTTCGCCTACAAGACGCCGGCCGGCCAGCCCGCCGGCTTCATGATCGACCTTTGCCAGGCGGTCGCCAAGGATCTCGGCCAGCAGCTGAAAATCCCGGACCTGAAGGTGGTTTACGTTCCGGTGACCACGTCCAACCGCCTCGATGCGATCACACAGAACAAGGCCGACCTGATCTGCGACTCGCTCACCCAGACTCTGGAACGGCGCGCAATCGTCGACTTCTCTGTTCCGACCTTCGTCGATGGCACCAGCTTCGCCATCCGCAACGACGGACCGCAGGACCTCAAGCTGCTGACCGGCAAGAAAGTCGGCGTCGCCGCCGGCACGCTTACCGAGGAGATCACGCGAAAGTCGCTGGCCGGGCTCCACGTCAATGCCGAATTCGTGGCGTTCAAGACCTTCGAGGAGGCGATGGTCGCCCTGGAGAAAGGTCAGATCGCCGCCTATTTCGCCGGCCGCGCCATGCTTGCCTCCATGATCAAGGGCCATCCCGATGCCGCCCGCATCCTGCTGGCCAGCAATTCCCTCACCATCGAGCCGTTTGCGCTGGCGATGCGTCGCGGCGATGGCGACTTCCGCATCGCCGTCGATCGGGCGCTGAGCCACATCTATAGATCGGGCGAGATCGCCACCATCTTCACCAAGGCGTTCGGCGAAAAAGAGCGGCCGACGCCCACACTGCAGGCGCTCTACATGATCGCGACCTTGCCGGAGTAGCGCGCACGCCTTACGTCTGGGGCAATGTCAAAGCTCACGCGTCTTTCCGTCCTCGACCAGTCGATCGCCGTCGCCGGGCGCCCGCAGGACCAGTCGATCCGCAACACCGTGGCGCTCGCCAAGCATTGCGAGGCGCTGGGCTATCAGCGCTTCTGGGTGTCCGAGCACCACAATCACCCGACCATCGTCGGCACCGCGCCCGAGATCGTGATCGCGGCGATCGCGGCCACGACGGAACGCATCCGGATCGGCAGCGCCGGCATCATGTTGCCGCATTATGCGCCGTTCAAAGTGGCCGAGGTTTTCCGCGTGCTCGATGCACTGGCGCCGGGCCGCATCGACATGGGGCTCGGCCGCGCGCCGGGCTCGGACGGGCGC
Source organism: Reyranella massiliensis 521 (assembly GCA_945862125.1). Classification (GTDB taxonomy): domain Bacteria; phylum Pseudomonadota; class Alphaproteobacteria; order Reyranellales; family Reyranellaceae; genus Reyranella; species Reyranella massiliensis_A. Next base: position 64,963 of record CAMAYC010000001.1, on the reverse strand, counting down.
ACGGCGTTTGCGCTCAATCCCGCGGCCAACGAGCGGCCCGAGCATTTTCCTTCCGACGTGCGCGACCTGATCGCCTGGGTACACAACGAGCCCCTGGTCGACCGACATCCGTTCGCGGCGGTGAAGGCCTTTCCGCAAGGTGCGACGGCGCCGGAAGTCTGGATCCTCGGCAGCTCCGATTATGGCGCCCAGGTCGCCGCGCTATTTGGCCTGCCCTACTGCTACGCCTGGTTCTTCAGCGACGGCGCCGGCGGCAAGCGCGCCATCGATCTCTACCAGCGCACATACAGGCCGAGCGCCCGCCATCCCGAGCCACACGCCGGGCTCTGCGTCTGGGCGCTGGCCGCCGAGACCATGGAGCAGGCGCAGTACCATTTCACTTCGCGCGCCCTCTCCCGCATAAACCGCGACAAGGGCATCCTGGTGCCGCTGGAAGCGCCCGAGATCGCGGCACAAGCGCCGCTCACCGTGCATGAGCAGGCGCGCATGGAGCAGTTCCGCAAGGATTCCTTCGTCGGCACCGGCCCCGAGGTCGCGACAAGGATCCGCGACCTGGCGACAGAGGTCGGTGTCCAGGAAATGGCCGTCGTCACCTGGACACACGACGAGGACGTGCGACGCGAGAGCTACACCCAGCTCGCGCGCGCCTTCGACCTCAAGGGTTAGCTGGCGGGCTCCCGCCTACCGCGCTTCCGTCCAGCTTTCGGAGAAGGCCAGCGCGCAGGTACTGAAGGGCCGGCCCTCGCGCTCGCGCTTCCACGGCAGGCCCTTGGCCTGGACTCCGTCCACCGTCAGCCGCGCGCCGAGCGCCGGCACCAGCACGGTGCAGACACCGTAGGGGCGCGGGTTCGGCGCCTCGTTGGGATGGGTGTGGATCAGCAGCGGATCGCCGATGTCGTGCCAGGTGAGCGCCACCTCGGAGTCGGCCGCCGAGACATGCTCGGTCCAGAAATAGTGCGGATCGCCCGAGCGCGAGAACTCGGCATCGATCACGGCGATCGAGAGATCCTTCAGCTCGGGATTGAGCATGCCCTGCACGGTCTGCTGCAGCCAGCGCGCCATGGCGATGTTGTCGGAATAGATACGCCAGCGGCCGTGCGTCAGCTCGCTCTTGAGATAGAGCACGTGGCCCGGCCCGGCCGGGCAGAACAGGATTCGCCAGAAGCTGGCTTCCGTTGAATTGGGATCGCCGTCCTTTTCGCTGAGGCGGATGAACGGGTTTTCGCCGGTGACGATCACGCGGTTGGGGTCTGCGACGGGCATTCTTGTCTCCCTGATGGAACCGCCTGGTCATTGGCGTGTTGTGCTTGAGGGCGAGCCGCATCAGCGACAGGCGGCGCGAGCCTATCGAGGAGCAACAGCATGGGTCAATCCTTTCGCGTCGCCATAGGCGCCACGCTCTGCATCGCAGCCTTTGCCGGCAGCGCCTATGCCCTCAACGAGCCGCCCTCGCAGGCCGGACGCCTGGCCTATACGGAAGGCACCGTTTCGTTCCACGATGACGAGCAGGCCGGCTGGAGCCCTGCTGTCATCAATACGCCACTGACGTCGGGTGATTCGATCTGGACGGAGCCCAATGCCCGTAGCGAAGTCTCGGTCGCGGGAACGCGCGTGCGCATGGACGGCAGCACGCAGCTCAACCTGCTGGAGATCAACGACAACCAGACCCGCCTGCAGGTCGGCCAGGGCCGGGTCGACATCAAGACATTCGCGCTCAACCCCAACACGCCCTATCAGATTGTGACGCCGCGCGGCACGGTCAACCTGCGCCAGCAGGGCGACTATTACGTCGAGGCGGGCTCCACGCAGGATGCCACGCGGCTGGGCGTCCGCACCGGCGCGGCGCAGATCCAGAGCCTTGACGGCAGGACCGCGACGGTCAACGCAGGCCAGGTCGCCGAGGTCTTCGGCGATACCGGCGCGTTGCAGCTGCGCACCCTCAACACCGCACCGCCGGTGCAGCCGGCCTCATGGGCCGCCCGCGATCGCCAGATCAACTACGATCCGCCGTCGCAATATGTGTCGGCCGGTATCACCGGCTATGAGGATCTCAACAGCTACGGCAGCTGGAGCAACGACAGCCAGTACGGCAACGTCTGGACGCCGCGCTCGGTGCCGGCGGGCTGGCAGCCCTACAAGGAAGGCCATTGGTCCTACGTGAAGCCGTGGGGCTGGACCTGGGTCGACGATCAGCCCTGGGGCTATGCGCCCTCACACTACGGCCGCTGGGCAAACAGCAACAATCGCTGGGTCTGGGTGCCGCCGCAGCGCGAGGCGCAACCGGTCTATGCGCCCGCCTTGGTCAACTTCATCGGCGGCATCCAACTCGTGCAGGCCCTGCTGGGCGGCAACACGTCCGCGCAAGCCAGCTCGCCGGTGGGCTGGTTTCCGCTCGCGCCGCGCGAGGCTTATGTTCCCTCGTACAGCACCGACCGCGCCTACTACACCCGCCTCAACAGCTCCAACCAGGTCCAAGCACAGACGCAGGAAGATCGCTGGCAGCGGGCGCAACGCCGCGAAGCCTACATCGCCGGACAGAACTCGGTGATGGCGAACCAGCGCTTCGCGACCGTGGTCCCGTCCACCGTTTTCGTGGGCTCGCAGCCAGTCGCACGAGCGGCACTGCAGGTAACACCCGCACAGATCGCCGCCGCACCGGTTGCGCCCGTCTCGGCGCCGCCGGCGCCCACCGCCTCGATCGCGACCGCACCGGCTGCTGCTCCCGTCGCGGCGCCGGCCGCGCGCGCCGCACCGGCCACGACGACGGCCCCTGTTGCCGATCCGAAGGCTGAGGCGGATGCCAAAGCCAAGGCGGATGCCGAAGCCAAGGCCTCTGCGGGTGCCAACGCCAACCTGCCGGTCGCCAAGACAGCCGTTGCCGACATGCCGACTCTCGCCAAGCCCACGACGGCGAAAGCCGCCGCGCCGGGGCCCAAGCTTGCGACGGCGCCGGCCACGCCGGCTGCCACCACTCCCGCGACGGGTACGGCGACTGGCACGGCGACTGGCACGGCGACAACCAACACCACGGCCACGCCGCAGGCAAAGGTCACTGCACCGCCCCTGGTGCCGCGCACCGGCGCCGCCCCGCCTGTCCTGAAGGACGACGGCAAGGCGCCGGTCACGCCCGCTCCTGCCACGCCCGAAGCCAAGGCGCCGGCCGCTAACGACATCAAGACACCGAGCGCGCCGGTCGCGACGCCTCCGGCAGCGCCTGCTCAACGGGCAGCGCCTGCCGAGCCGGCCAAACCTGCGACGCCGCCGGCAGCACCGGCCCAGCGGGCAACGCCTGCCGAACCTGCCAAGCCCGCGACGCCACCGGCAGCACCTGCACAGCGGGCAACCCCTGCTGAGCCTGCCAAGCCCGCCGAACCAGCGAAGCCGGAAGTGCCGAAGGCCGCAGCACCGCCGCAGGCTCAGCCGGCACCTGCCGCGCCGCGTCCGGCCGACATCCGCACGCCACCGCCAGTCGACACCAAGGCTCCTGAAAAGGGTGCGGCCGTAACGCCGTCGATTCCGGCGCCGCCGGTTGCCGCCCCGCCCGTCGCCGTACCGCCCGTCGCTGTTCCCGCGGTGCAGCCGCCGAAGCCGCCCGTCGCGGTCGAGCCGAAGGTGGCCGTGCCACTGCCGACTGCAGTTCCGGCGCCTGTCGTTCAGCCGGCGGCGAAGCCTGCCGCTGACGACAAGGAAGAAGAGTCCAAGAAGGACGAGAAGAAGTAGACGAGCCTAGAGTACCTGGTTGCGCAGCGTCTTCTCGTCCCGCCACAGACGGTCGAGGTTCTCGATCAGAATGTCTATGACATTGTCCTCGTAGGCGCGCGTCTCGCCCGCCGTATGCGGTGTGATGAATACATTGGGCATCGTCCAGAGTGGCGAGCTCTCAGGCAACGGCTCGTCGACCGTGACGTCGAGGCCTGCCGCCCAGATCTTGCCGGCCTTCATGGTGGCGATCAGCGCCGCCTCGTCGGCCACCTTGCCGCGCGCCACGTTCACGAACACCGATGAAGGCTTCATGGCCGCGAAAGCGGCCGCGCTCATCAGGCCAGTGGTCTCGGGCGTCAGCGCACAGGTGAGCGCCACGAAATCGGCGTCGGGCACCAACTTCACCAGCTCGCCCATGCCGTGGATCGAGTCGGCGCCGTTGGCGCCGGCCTTGGGATCGCGGCGGATACCGACCACCTTCATGTCGAAGGCCTTGGCGAGCTTGGCGAGGTGGCTGCCGATACGGCCCATACCGACCACCAGCAGCGTCTTGCCGCCGAGTTCGTCCTCGCGCTGGGCGAGATCTCCGATCATGCCGCGCCACATCTTCTTGTGCTGGTTATCGCGCGCCTCGGGCAGGCGCCGGGCGATCGCGAGAATCAGGGCGATGGCGTGCTCGGCCACGGCGCGAGCGTTGACGCCGGCGGCGCTGGCGAGACGAATGCCCTTGGCGCCCAGCAATTCCTTGGAATACTGGTCCATGCCGGAGCTGATGGACTGAATGAACTTGAGCTTGCCGGCGTGCGGAATCACCTCGTTCTTCCACATGCCGGAGGCCAGGACGACGTCGGCTTCGCCGATTCGCTTCACCAGCTCGTCGTAGGTGCGGACCTGGAAATTCTTGATCCCGGTGTCACGCGCGTCGAACCGGTCCTTCATCTGGTATGCCGCATGCGCAAAGCAGATCGTCAGACTATCCCTCGTCGGAAACATGGCACTCCCCCTACACAAGATGTCAGACTAGCCCGAACTGGACCTCAGGGGGAAATTTCATGAGCCGCAATCCGCTCCGCGACTGTCTCGACGCCGGCAAGCCCACCGTGGGCACACACATCCTGTCGGCGTGGCCGACGCTGGTCGAGCTGATTGGCCATTCCAAGCAGTACGACTATGTCGAGTTCACTGCGGAATATGCGCCCTTCACCATGCACGACCTCGACAATCTCGGCCGCGCCTTCGAGCTCATGAACATGTCGGGCATGATCAAGATCGAGCAGACCCAGTACACGCACCAGGCGATGCGGGCGATCGGCGCGGGCTTCCAGAGCGTGCTGTTCGCCGACATCCGCTCGGTCGAGGACGCCAAGGCGGCGGTCGATGCAGTCCGCGCCGAGACCACGATGGCCAAGGGCGCGCGCGGCCGCGGACGCCTCGGCGTCGGCATGCGGCGCGATGTCGGCACGGTGCGCACAGGCGGCACGCCCGCCTATGTCGACGCGCTGAACGAGGTGGTGATCGCCATCATGGTCGAAAAGAAGTCCTGCGTGGACGATCTCGACCGCATTCTCTCGGTGCCCGGCATCGACATGGTCCAGTTCGGCGCTTCCGACTTCTCGATGAGCATCGGCAAGACCGGCCAGTATGGCGATGCCGAGGTCCTGGCGGCCGAGACCAAGACCATCAAGATGGCGCTGAAGAAGGGACTGCACCCGCGCGTCGAGCTGCGCGATCCCGCCCAGGCCGGCCGCTATCTCGACATGGGCGTAAAGCACTTCTGCATCGGCTGGGACGTCCGCATCCTGGCCGACTGGTGGGATACGCAAGGCGCCGTCATGCGCAACCTGCTGAAAGCCAAACCCGGCAAGGCAGCAGCGAAGCCCGCGCCCAAGGCTTCGGCCAAGGGCGCCAACGGCAAGGCGCGCGGCAATTACGCCTGAGCATCCCGCGAGCCTGCCACCCCGTGCGCCGCGACGACCGTCGCAGCGCACGCTGCATGGCGTCACCATTGCCGACGACTATGCCTGGCTGAAGGACGAGCGATGGCAGCAGGTGCTGCGCGAACCGTCGCTGCTCGATCCCGACATAAGGGACTATCTCGAAGCCGAGAACCGCTACGCCGAAGCCCTTCTGGCGCCGACACAGGCTCTGCAGAAGACGCTGGTCGCGGAAATGCGCGGACGCATCAAGGAGGACGATTCCGGGGTGCCCATGCCGGACGGACCTTTCGCCTATCTGTGGCGGTTTCGCGAGGGCGGCCAGCACCAGCAGATCGGCCGTTCGCCGCGGGCGGGCGGTGACGTCCAGGTCATTCTCGACGGCGATGCACTGGCGAAGACCTCCGGCTACTTCAAGTTCGGCGGCACACGGCATTCGCCGGATCATCGGCTGGAAACCTGGAGCGCCGACCTGCGCGGGTCGGAATTCTTTACCCTCCGCGTGCGGCGCTGGGACGACGGTCGGGACCTTCCCGACATGCTGACGCAAACCGGCGGTAGCGTTGTCTGGGGCCTCGACTCGACGTTCTTCTTCTACGTCCAGGTCGACGACAACCATCGCCCGCTGAAAGTCTACCGACACAGTCTCGGCACTCCGCAGTCCGAAGATGTCCTCGTCTACGAGGAGAAGGACATCGGCTGGTTCACGCGCATCGAGAGAAGCGCCAGCGGCCGTTTCTGCATCATCGCCGGCGGCGATCACGACACCTCGGAGCAAAGCCTGATCGATCTGTCCGACAGAGACGCCACGCCGCGGCTCGTCGCTCCCAGGCAGACCGGCTTGCGCTACGAAGTTGCCGACCGTGGCGATGAACTCTTCATCCTCACCAACGACGGCGGCGCGATCGATTTCCGCATCGTCACAGCGCCGCTCGCAGCCCCCGGCCGTGCGAACTGGCGCGAACTGGTCCCGCACCGGCCGGGCACCTACATCCTCGGCATGGAGCTTTTCGCCGGCCATCTCGTGCGGCTCGAGCGCGCGAACGCCCTGCCCTCGATCGTGATCCGCGATCTCGGCAACGGCTCCGAACACTTTATCGCCTTCGACGAGGCGGCCTATTCGCTCGACATCGTCGGCGGCTACGAATTCGACACGACGAATTTGCGGTTCGCCTATTCGTCGATGACGACACCAGCCGAGGTCTACGACTACGACATGGTGAGCCGGGCACGTACCCTGCGGAAGCGCCAGGAAATTCCTTCCGGCCACGATCCCGCCGCCTATGTCACGACGCGGATCATGGCCGTGTCGCACGACGGCGCCGAGGTCCCCGTGTCGATCCTGTATCGCCGCGGTCTCGCGCTCGACGGCAGTGCACCTCTCCTGCTTTACGGCTACGGCTCCTACGGTATGGCGATGCCGGCTTCCTTCTCGGCCAATCGCCTCTCCCTGGTCGACCGTGGCTTCGTCTATGCCATCGCCCATATCCGCGGCGGCTCGGACAAGGGTTGGTCGTGGTATCTCGACGGCAAGCTCGACAAGAAGACGAACACCTTCGACGATTTCGCCGCCGCCGGCCGCGCGCTCATCGCCGCGAAATTCACGTCCGCCAAGCGCATCGTCGGCCATGGCGGCAGCGCCGGCGGCATGCTGATGGGCGCGGTCGCCAACCGGGCCGGCGAACTCTTCGCCGGCATCGTGGCCGAAGTACCCTTTGTCGACGTGCTCAACACCATGCTGGATGACAAGCTGCCGCTCACGCCGCCCGAGTGGCCCGAATGGGGCAACCCGATCACCGACGGGGCGGCGTTCCGCCATATCCTCTCGTATTCGCCCTACGACAACGTGGCCTCAAGGGATTACCCGGCGATCCTCGCCATGGCAGGCCTCACCGATCCGCGCGTCACCTACTGGGAGCCCGCCAAATGGGTCGCCCGCCTCAGGGCCACCATGACCTCCGGCGGACCCGTCGTCCTCAGAACAAACATGGGGGCAGGACACGGCGGATCGTCCGGGCGCTTCGATCGGCTGGACGAGGTCGCGATCGCCTATGCCTTTGCCCTGATGACGGTCGGCCTGGCGGTGGCGCGGCCCCTCACGCCGGCGGCGGCGCCATCGTCCCCTTAGGCAGGGCCGCGCAATGATCGTAGATCGCCGAGGGTCGCGTGAACCACACTTTGTCCTTCTGCGGATGGCGCGCAATGTGCTGCAGCGCCTCGCGCAGCATCCTGAGGCGATAGGGCTGGCCCACGATCATGGTGTGGAGCGCGATACCGCAGACCAGCGGCTGCTTCGCCGACTGGCGCAGCAATTCCTCGAACTGGCCGATGATGAAATCGCGGAACTGTTCAGGTGTATGGTGCCGCACCAGGACCTGCGGACTGTCGTTGATCTCGATCGGATAGGGCACGCTCATCAAGGGGCCCGAGCGGGTCTTCATCCAGAGCGGCTGATCGTCGGCCGGCCAGTCCATCAGGAAGTCGAAACCCACCTCTTTCAGGAGGTCCGGCGTGTGATGGGTCGACGCCATCCATGGCGCCATCCAGCCGCGCGGTCGCTTGCCGGAGGCCTTCTCGATGGCGTCGCGCACCTCCTCGAGGAAGCGCTTCTCGTCGGCCTCCCACATATGGCCGTGACGCTCGGCGTTGGTACGGCCATGGCCGATGAACTCGTCGCCACGGGCCTTCAGCGCATCGACGATCTGGGGCGCATAATCGAACACCGTGGTGTTGATGAGGTGTGCGGCCGGCAGGTTGAGTTCGTCGAACAGTTCCAGACAGCGCCAGACGCCGATCCGGTTGCCGTAATCCCGCCAGGCAAAGGTGCGCGGGTCGGGTGGCGTGCCGGCGACGGTGAGCAGATGGCCCTCGCCCGCCCCGAAGGCAAAATGCTCGATGTTGAGGCCGAGGTAGACTGCCAGCCGCCTGCCCTCCGGCCACGAATAGTCCTTGCGCTCGGTGATGGGCGAGTAGCCGTAGCGGTTGTGATAGGGCAGGCGCAGCATCTTCACTCCTCAGCGTTTCACGACCGCGGACTTGTTCTCGGTCTGCTCGGCATTCATCTGCCGGAAAATGGCGACGGCCTTTTCATGAAAGGCGCGCTCCTCCGGCCCGGCTTCGGCGCGCGGCCGGCGCTCGTCGTCGAAGTGCCCATAGGTGTCGCGGCCACGAACCAGCATGGCGGTGACGCGGGTCGTGCTGGTGCAGCGTGCATGGGTCGGGATGTAGCTGACGCCGAGTCCGATGCGCCGGTCGTTCGAGCGGTTCGGCCGCGAATTGTGCACGAGATGCGTATGGTGCAGCGAGAACTGTCCGGCCTTTACCGGCATGAATTCGGTGCGCGTTCGGTCGACATCGACGGCCAATGCCTGGCCGCGTGACAGCAGGTTCTCCGGGTCCTGCATCTCGGCGTGCTGCATCTGGCCGAGCTTGTGCGATCCCGGCACCACTTCCATGCAGCCCGCCTCGATCGGCGCATCGGTCAGCGCCACCCAGGCGGTGACATGGCAGGCGGGCTCCAGCGCGAAGTAGGTCGCATCCTGGTGCCAGCTGACATAGGCGCCGCTCTGCGCATCTTTGGGCCACACCGTGAGATGGAACAGCCTTATGTCCGGCCCGATCAGGTCCTCGACCGCGTCGAGCACGTGCGGCGAGTGCACGATCTCGTCGACCCAGGGAAAGAGAAGATGCGGCTTGAAATTGTGACCCCGAGTCATCTTGCGGCCTTCGGCACGCTCGAACGCTTCCAGCCGGTCGCGCCAACCGCGCGCCTGTTCAGTCGTGAAACCGTCGACCGGGCAGACATAGCCGTCCCGTTCGTAGCCCGAGATCTGCTCGGCCGTGAGCTTCTTCGGCATCAGTGCGCCGTCCAGCCGCCGTCGACGAACAGCAGCGTGCCGGTGACGAAAGAGGAGTCGTCGCAGGCCAGGAACAGCGCGGCCTTGGCCACTTCCTCGGGCTGGCCGATGCGACCCATGGGATGGCGCAGTTTCCAGAACGCCCGCATCGCCTCGGGATCGGCATAGCGCTTGAGAGACTTGGCCGGCATGGGCGTGTCGATGACGCCCGGCATCAGCGCATTGACGCGGATCCCCTGGGCGGCGTGGTCGACGGCCATGGTCTTGGTCAGGGACGCGATGGCGCCCTTGGAGGCGATATAGGCCGCGTTCTTGCCCGGGCTCGACTGCGCGAGTTGCGAGCCGATGGTGACGATGGTGCCGGACCTGGCTGCGATCATCGGGGCGATCGCGTAATGGATCCAGAGATAGGTGCCCTTAACGTTGATGGCGAAGGTGCGGTCCCACGCCGCCTCCTCGATCGTGTCGACGGTGCCGCCGGTCGAGGCGCCAGCCGCCGTCAGCAGCACATCGATGCGGCCCCATTTCTCCATAACGCTGGCGACGCCCTCGCGTGCCTGCTGGTCTGAACTCACGTCGGCAGGAATGGTGAGGGCACGGCCGCCTCTTGCCTCGATATCGGCCGCGACCTGCCCCAGCCCGACCGTATCCTGGTCGACCAGCACCAGCCTTGCACCCTCCGCCGCGAACAAACGGGCCGAGGCGGCGCCGATGCCGGACGCCGCGCCGGTGACGATGGCGACCTGATCCTTGAGTTTCATAAGGACAAGCTTAGCGCCGGACCGCGACGGCCGCACGACAAAGTGACCATCGGTGATGGTGGATCGCCTTACTTCCGGCCCGCGGACAGCGCTAAGAGCGATGCCATGAGCCCGATCGATCGACGAGATTTCCTCCTGGGGAGCACCACCCTCATGGCCTTCGGTATCGGCGCGAGAAGCGCGCATGCACAGGCCCCCGCCTTCGAAGTGACCCGCAGCAATGCCGAATGGCGGCGCCTGCTGACACCGGAACAATATGCCGTCCTGCGGAAAGCCGGCACCGAGCGTGCCGGCACCAGTCCGCTCGACCGCGAGAAGCGCGCCGGGACCTTCTACTGCGCCGGCTGCGAACTGCCGCTGTTCTCCTCGGCCACCAAGTACGACAGCGGCACCGGCTGGCCGAGCTTCTGGCAGCCGCTCGACAAGGCGATCGGCACCCGGCAGGAGACGGGATTCCTCTTCATGTCCCAGACCGAGGTCCACTGCCGGCGCTGCGGCGGCCATCTCGGCCATGTCTTCAAGGACGGTCCCAAGCCCACCGGCCTGCGCTATTGCATGAACGGCGAGGCCTTGATCTTCAAACCGACCGGAACAGGTGCATGAAAAAGCTCGCGCTGCTCGCCTCGCTGATCGCCCTGCTGGCTCTGGCGCCGGCACAGGCGCAAACGCGCGCCGTCGCGATTTTCGCCGGTGGCTGCTTCTGGTGCATGGAGCCACCCTTCGACAAGCTCGACGGTGTGCTCGCGACGACCTCGGGCTACATCGGCGGCACCAAGGCCGATCCGACCTACGAGCAGGTCACTTCCGGGCGCACCGGCCACTACGAGGCGCTGCAGGTCGAGTACGATCCGGCGCGCGTCAGCTATCAACAGCTGCTGGACGTGTTCTGGCGCAACATCGATCCGCTCGATGCCGCCGGCCAGTTCTGCGACAAGGGCCCTCAGTATCGCTCGGGCATCTTCGCCCTCGACGACAGTCAGCGTGCGATGGCAGAAGCTTCCAGGGCAGCCCTGGAAAAGTCGGGCAAGCTGCCCGGCCGCATCGTCACCGAGATTCTGCCGGCAGCGAAGTTCTATCCGGCCGAGGCCTATCATCAGGACTACTATCGCAAGAATTCGGCGAGCTATACCTACTACCGCTGGAGCTGCGGCCGCGACCGCCGGCTTGAAAAGCTGTGGGGGCCGGCGCCCAAGTCGTAGATCAGGTTTGGCGCTAGGGCTTCTTCGGCCGTTTTCGCCGCGCCATCATGTTCAGCCCCTCGACCAATGCCGAGAAGGCCATGGCAGCGTAGATGTAGCCCTTGGGGATCTTCACACCCATACCCTCGGCCAGCAGCGTGCCGCCGATCATCAGCAGGAAGCCCAGCGCCAGCATGACGATGGTCGGGTTGTCGCCGATGAATCGCGCCAGCGGATCGGCCGCGAGCAGCATCAGAACGACGGCGGTCACGACGGCGATGACCATGATCGGAAGATCGTCGGTCATGCCGACGGCGGTGATGATGCTGTCGAGCGAGAACACGAGGTCGAGCACCAGGATCTGGCCGATGGCGCCCGCCACCGTCATGCCCGCCACACCGGCCGCCGTCGTCTCGCCGGGATGTTCGCCTGCGACATTGGCATGGATCTCGTTGGTCGCCTTCCAGATCAGGAAAAGGCCGCCCGCGATCAGGATCAGGTCTCGCCACGCAAAGGCATGGCCGAACAACGCGAACAGCGGCTGCGTGAGCTGGACGATGAACGCCACCGTGCCGAGCAAGGCCAGCCTCATGACGACCGCCATGCCGATGCCGATCTTCCGCGCGCGCGAACGCTGATGCTCGGGAAGCTTGTTGGTCAGGATGGAAATGAAAATCAGGTTGTCGATGCCGAGCACGACTTCCATGATGATCAAGGTGGCAAGAGCCGCCCAAGAATGGGGGTCGCGGGCGAGGGCGAGGAGTTCTTCGATCATTCGCTCAGCATAGGTCATCGCTGGCTCCTGCCAAGAGACCTTTCCTTTACGTCGCCCAGCCGCTAAGCCGGCAGCCGATGCCTCCCTCCGCCGTGCCGCCGCGGTCCGCCCCGATGCTCGCGATCGCTCTTCTGTCCCTGGCGGCCTTCGCCTCGGCTGCCAACATGCGCGTGACCGATCCGCTGCTGGTCCAGCTCGCCGCCGAGTTCGGCACCACGGTCGGCGGCGCCTCGATCGTGGCCACCGCCTTTTTGTTCGCCAACGGCGTTTTCGTGCTGGTGCACGGCCCGTTCGGCGACCGCTACGGCAAGATGCCGGTGGTCGCCATCGCCTGCATCGGCGCCGCGGCCTGCTGCGTGCTGAGCGCGCTGGCGGGGTCGCTGGGCATGCTCACTTTGGTCCGCTTCGCGACCGGTTTCGCCAGTTCGGCCATCATCCCGCTGGCCATCGCCTGGGTCGGCGACAATGTGAGCTACGAGCGGCGCCAGGCGATGCTCGCCCGCTTCCTCACCGGCCAGACGCTGGGCCTTATGACCGGCGCGGCGCTGGGCGGCGCCATCGGCGATTGGCTGGGCTGGCGCTCGGTATTCTGGGTGCTGGCCGCAATCTATGTCATGGCCGGTGTCGCTTTGATCGCCGTCATGCGCACCCGCCCCGACCTCGCCCGGCCGGGCGAGCGCGCCGAAGGCTCGATGGTCGGCCAGATGCTCCGCGTGCTGCGCCGGCCGTGGGCGCTCACGGTGATCCTCGTGGTGGCGCTGGAAGGCGGCATGTTCTGGGGCGCCTTCACCTTCGTCGGCGCCGATCTCCATCAGCGCTTCGGCCTGGGCTTCGCCGCCATCGGCCTTGCGGTCGCCGCCTTCGGCGCCGGCGGCTTCCTGTACGTGATGGTGGCACACCACCTCGTGCGCCTGCTGGGCGAGCGCGGCCTTTGCATGTGGGGCGGCACGGGCCTTGGCCTGGCCTTCGCGGGCATGGCGCTCGCGCCCTCGGCCGAGGTCGAGTTCGCCGCCATCGTGCTCTCGGGCGTGTCGTTCTACATGTTCCACAATACGCTGCAGACCCACGGCACGCAGATGGCGCCTGAAGCGCGCGGCGCCGGCATGGCGCTGTTCGCGCTCTGCCTGTTCCTGGGCCAGGCAGCTGGCGTGCCGATGGCCGCCCCCATCGTCGACCGCTGGGGTGCGCCGCCGGTGTTCTGGGCGGCCGCGGTCGTCCTGCCGCTTCTGGCCTTCTGGTTCGCTGCGGCGATCCGGCGGCGCGTCAGTCCTTAGTTCTCGGGCGACACGCGGAATTCGTAGGGCTGCTCGAGCAGCTTGGAGTCTTCCGGCGTGAGTGCGATCTCGGTCGATTTCGCGGCCGAAGTGAGCTGGTCGAGGTCGGTGGCGCCGATGATGGGCGCACCCATGTAGGGCTTGTGCAGCAGCCAGGCCAGCGCCACCTGGGCCGGCGTCGCGCCCTTCTCCTTGGCGATCTTCTTCAGCCGTTTCACGATCTCCCAATCGCTGTCGCGATAGGTTCCGTCCTTCACCACCGTGTCGTTCTTGGAGCGCTCGGTCGAGCCGCCGCCGTCCTTGCTGCGATTGCCGGCCAGGAAGCCGCGCGCCAGCGGTGAGTAGGGAATGAGCCCGACGCCCTGCTCGTCGCACAGCCGGTTCATCTCGCGCTCTTCCTCGCGCTGGATGAGATTGTAGAGGTTCTGCATCGCTATCGGCCGGGCATAGCCCTTCCAGTCGGCGATCATCACCATCTGGGCGAATTTGTAGGCCGGCATGGTCGAGCCGCCGATGTAGCGGACCTTGCCCGAGCGGACGATCTGGTCGAGCGAGTACATGGTCTCTTCCATCGGCGTGTGCGGATCGAGCCGATGGACCTGGTAGACGTCGAGATAGTCGGTCTGCAGGCGCTTCAGCTGCTCGTCGACCGCGGCCATCAGATGCTTGCGGCCGGTGCCCTGGTCGTTGGCCACCGGGCTCATGCGGATGCCGACCTTGGTCGACAACACGAATTCCTCGCGCTTCGCCATCTTCATGAGCGTAGCGCCCATGATCTCCTCGGAGCGGCCGGCGTTGTAGGCGTCTGCAGTGTCGAAGAAGGTGATCCCGACATCGAGCGCCCGCTTGAAGTAGGCCGGCGCCTCGGCCTCGTCGAACTTGCCCCAGCCGCGGCGACCCTTGGCGCCCCATGAATTGCCGCCGAGGCAGATCCTGCTCACGATCAGGCCCGAGCGGCCGAGCGGTCCGTATTTCATCCGATGTCCCCCTTGATGGCGCGAGGCCTGACCTCCACCTTAACAGGATGAAAGTCCTGATCGAGTATTGCGGCGCTTGAGGTTATAAGCCGCAGGCCCTCCGTGTGAGGGCACACCTCGAAAAGCGGGGCGCCGCCGACATCGAGCTGCGCCCCGGCAAATCCGGCCAGTTCGACGTCACCGTCGACGGCGCGCTCAAATACACCCGCAGCAAGACCGGCCGCTTTCCGACCGACGAGGAGATCGAGGATCTGGTGCCGGGTTAGCCCAGCACTTCCTTGTTCACGCAATGGGCGGCGTTGGGACGGCCGTCAAAAACGCTCAGGATGTTTTCGATGGCGGTCACCGCCATGCGATCGCTTGCTTCCTGGGTGACGCCGGCCATGTGCGGGCTGAAGAAGACGTTCTCGAGCTCGAACAGCTTGTTCGTGGGATCCGGCGGCTCCTTGTCGAGCACGTCGAGGCCGGCGCCGCGCAGCTTGCCGCTCTTCAGCGCATTGTAGAGGGCGTCCTCGTTGATGATGCCGCCACGCGCGGTGTTCACCAGGAATGCCGTGGGTTTCATCAGCGCCAGCGTCTCGGCGTTGAACATGTCGATCGTCTCGGGCGCCTTCGGGCAGTGGATCGACACGTAGTCGACCTGCGGCAGGATTGCCTTGAGGTCCGTGACCTTGGTGGCGCCGGCTTTCTCGATGTCGGCTTTCGACACGTTCGGATCGAGCACATAGGTCTCCATCTCGAAGGCGACGCAGCGCTTCACCGTGCGCGAGCCGATGCGGCCCATGCCGATCACCAGGACCTTCTTGCCCGCCACGTCGGACGGCAGGTCGCTGAGGCGCTCGCCCCAGGCGCCGGTGCGCACCCAGCGGTCGGACTTCTTGGTGAGCCGCGCGGCGGCGAGCAGCATGTACATCGCATGCTCCGCCACTGACACCGAGTTCGCGATGCCCGTGGTCATGAGCGGGATCTTGCGTTTGTTGAGGGCCGGTATCTCGACCGCGTCGAAGCCGACGCCGAGGCGGGCCACAACCATCATCTCCGGCGCGGCGGTGAGTTCGGCCTGGCGGAACGGCGTGCCGCCCAGGGTCACAGCATGGGCGTCCTTGAGCTTGGGGTGCAGCGACGGAACCGTATCGTCGGCCAGGATCTCGAAATCGACGTCGTCGCGCTTCTTGAGCACGTCCAGGCCGGCCTGCGGCATGCGGCCGACGATCAGCACCTTCTTGCGATTCTTGCCTGCGGTCGGGCTCGTGGACATCGTTTCCCCTGCTTTTCTGGAGCGAATTCCAGGCGATCCTAGAGCCCGGTTCGGCCGGACGCTAGGGGAGGTAGGAAAGCGGGAGCCGCGTGGTGGACTTGATCTCTTCCATGGCGAACATGGAGGTGACATCGCTGAGTTCGACCTTGGCGATCAGGCGCTTGTAGAAGGCGTCGTAGGCCTCGATATCGGGCAGCGCGAGGCGAATCAGGTAGTCGATCTCGCCGCTCATGCGATAGCAGTCGATGACCTCGGGAAACGACGCCACCGCCCTGGCGAAGCGGGCGAGCCAGGGCGCCGTATGCTGGGCAGTGCGCACCGCCACGAACACCGTCACCCCAGCGTTCACGGCCTTGCGGTTGAGCAGCGCCACCCGGGCGCGGATGATCCCCTCCTCCTGAAGCCGGTTGATGCGCCGCCAGCACGGCGTGGTCGAGAGTCCGACCCGGCGGGCGATCTCGGCCAGGGCCATGTCCGAATTGTCCTGCAGGCAATCCAGAATCTTCTTGTCAAAGGAATCGAGCGATATTTTCGCGGACATTGGCATTTCCTTGGAATGACTTTCTCAAATCTGGGCCCTTTGGTGCAAAGGTAGCAAGCCGTTTCCCGGCGCTGTCGTTAAAATTGTTCTCATGCTTCGCCGCTTCACCGATCATCCCGCCCAGGTCAACGAAACCTACTTCCAGCACATGGGCATGGCCTTCGGCTTCGGCGGTCGCATGCTGCTAGGCAGCCTCGCCTGCTTCGTGCATGGTTTCTTCCCATGGCTCTGCCTGACCCGCGGAAGCGATACGGTCCGCACGCTGCATCACCGCATGGTGACGCATCGCGTCGCACGACCCGCCGAGGCCGTCTCGACCGAGGCCGTCGCGGCGGGCGACTAGGCTCGTTCTTCCTTGCCGTCGGCCTGATCGCCGCACTTCCGGTTGCGGCTCAGGAAAGATCGATGGTGCCGGTCACGATCGATGGCGGGCAGGTGAAGCTCGCCACGATCACCTATAAGCCGGCTGGAGCCGGCCCCTTCCCGACGCTGATCTTTCATCATGGCTCGACAGGGCGCGGCAACGATCCTTCGCTCTTCGCGCGTCCCTACGATCCAAGAACGCTTGCCCAATGGTTCACGGCCCGCGGCTGGGCCGTGGTGCTGCCGTCGCGTCGTGGCCGCGGCGGCTCGGAAGGGCGCTACGACGAAGGCTTCGCGGCCGACAGGGCACAGGGCTATGCGTGTGAGCCGACACTCTCGATCCCCGGCGCCGAGCGCGCGCTGCGCGACATCGACGCCATCACACCGGTGATTCTGGCGCAACCGTTCGTCGACCGCAGCCGCGTTGCCATCGGCGGCCAGTCGCGCGGCGGCATCCTCGCCATTGCCTGGACCGGCCGCCAGCCCGGCACGCCGCGCGGGGCGATCAACTTCGTCGGCGGCTGGATGGGCGGCGCCTGCTGGAGTGCAAGCGGCATCAACCAGAACCTGTTCAATCGCGGCGCCGCCTACGGCCAACCGTCTATCTGGCTCTACGGCAACAAGGATCCGTTCTATTCGCTGGCCCACAGCCGCGGAAATTTTGCCGCCTTCGAGGCGGCAGGCGGCAAAGGCACGTTCCATGAGTACCAGCCGCCCGAAGGGCTGAACGGCCATCAGATCTCATCGGCACCCGCCCTGTGGACCGGCGTGCTCGAAGCCTATCTCGCCGCCCGGGGATTGCCGGCGAAACCTGCGCCATGACCGCTTGCAACGCCTCGCGCGCGCACCACGTTCAAGAAGGACGTTGAAACACTGCAGGGAGGATCGACATGGAAACACCCCTCAAAATCAGCTTTCAGGGCGGCGATACCAGCGAGGCGCTGAGCCAGTTGATCACCGGACATGTCGAGACGCTTGAGCAGTTGTACGGCCGCATGACCGCCTGCCACGTCGTGGTCAAAATTCCCGACAAGCATCACCGAACCAGCAACCTGTTCAGCGCCAACATCCATGCGACCCTGCCGGGTGGCATCGACATCAACATCGATCACACACCGCAGGCCGACGACCGCTTCGCGAGCCCTCAATTTGCCGTCAACGACGCCTTCCGGCGCGCCAAGCGCCTGCTCAAGGATCGCGCGAAAAAGCAGCGCGGCGAGGTGAAAACGCTGCACCAGCGCATCGAACGCACGATCGACCAGCCGCCCGATGCCTAGCAGCTAGCGTCGCTTCGCGCCCTTTTCGTCGAGCCGTTCGCGCAACAGGGCGATCCGGTCGCCGCCCCAGAACAATTCGCCATCGAAGCTGAAAGTGGGCACGCCGAACACGCCCGACGTCTCGGCTTCGAGGCGCAGCCGGTCGTGCTCGGCCCCGCCTTCACCGGCGAGAAAATCCTCGAAGCCTGGAGGCGCACCGGCCTCGACCAGCAGCGCGGCCACCGCCTCGGGACTTTCGGGGTCGAGCTCTCGCCGCCAGAAGAGATCGAATGCGCGATCGTTGTAGCGGCGGAAGACAGCGTGCTTCTGCGCGTAGAGCATGCCGGCATTGACCGGCCGGGCATGAAAGATCTTCTTCGGGCCCATCAGGGTCAGGCCCTGCTTGTTGGCAAAGCGCCTGGCGTCCATGTAGGCGTAGCGCACGCGGCGCCAGTGGTGGGCATCGCGCTCGGCCACCGAGCCCTGGAACGAGGCGATATCGAGCGTGTAGGGCCGCCACTCAAGCGTCAGATCGTAGTCGGCCTCGAGCTCATAGGCCCATGCCCTGGCGACGAAGGCATAGGGGCTGACATAGTCGCTCCAGAGAATGACCTTTGTGCTCACAACCGTCCGCTCTCGCGGCGCCACATCCACCAGAAGAAGAGCCCAATCATGATCACCAGCAGGGCGCCGACCAGCAGGAGCATGGCCGATTCCTGGACCCAGGCCACTGCCGGCACCGCGGCGGCAAGAAAGACGCCGACAGCACAGATGCGCCACACGCGGGCATGCACGCCGGCCACGAAAGTGCCGAGCGCCAGCAGGATCAGGAGTGTGAGGCTGGTTGCATTGTCGCTGTCGATGCCGCGAACCTGCGGCAGGAACATCAGCCACATGGCGCCGACGAAGGCCAACCAATGCAGTGCCTGCGTCACCGCGAGCTGCATGTGGCCGGCGCCCGTGTCGAGGTGTCGCCACCCCGCCACGACGCAGATCAACCCATAAATCGGCGCCAGCGCCATCCAGTAGTAATAGGTCGTGGGTCCGCGGAAGCTGGTGAGCACGAGACCGCCCACGGCAAGTGCCAGCATGGCCGCGTACGGCAGGTCCTTGAGCAGCCAGTGCCGGGTGTCGTTGGTCGTCACCATGCTTCCTCCCGTGCCTCGCTCAGCGCGCGTCCTTGGCGAGCTTGGTTTCGACGACCCTCGACCACAGCGTGGCGCCCAAGGTCAGGATATCGTCGTTGAAATCGTAGCTGGGATTGTGCACCTCGCAGCCTCCCTCGCCACCGCCGTTGCCGATGTTGATGAAGGCGCCGGGCACTTTCTCGAGCATGTAGGAGAAGTCCTCCGACGCCATCACGTAAGGCCCCTCGCGGTTCATGTTCTCGGGACCGACGATTTCAGCCGCTACATCGGCGATGAACTTCACCGCATCCTTGTCATTGACCAGCGGCGGAAAGGCGATCCGCACGTCAGCCTTGGCGCTGCCGCCCAGCGTGTGCGCGATGCCGGCCGAGATCGTCTCGATGCGCTCCTTGATCAGTGCCATCGTCTCCTTTCGGAAGGCACGGACCGTGCCGCGCAGTACCGCCTCCTGGGGGATGACATTGTAGGCGTCGCCGGAATGCATCTGAGTCACCGAGATCACCGCCGAATCGAGCGGTGCCACATTGCGCGATACTACACTCTGCAGCGCCGAGATGATCTGGGTGGCGATGATCACCGGGTCGACGCCGGTCTCCGGCCGCGCGCCGTGGGCCCCCTTGCCGGTGATGTGGATGTCGAACAGACCGCCGCCTGCCATCTGCGGACCCGAACGAATGGCGAATTTGCCGACGTCGAGCTTGGGCCTGTTGTGCATGCCGAAGATCTGCTCGCAGGGAAACTTGTCGAAGAGTCCATCCTTGACCATCGCCTCGGCGCCGCCGCGGCCCTCCTCGGCCGGCTGGAAGATGAGATGCACGGTGCCGTCGAAATTGCGCGTTGCCGAGAGATACTTGGCGGCGCCCAGCAGCATCGTGGTGTGGCCATCATGGCCGCAGGCATGCATGCGGCCCTTGTGGGTGCTGCGATGATCGAAGGTGTTGAGCTCGTCCATCGGCAGTGCATCCATGTCGGCGCGCAGTCCGATGGCCCGCGGGTTGTTGCCGACACGGATGGTTCCGACGACGCCGGTCTTGCCGATGCCGGTCGTGACCTCGAGGCCCCACTCCTTCAGCTTCTGCGCCACGATGGTGCTGGTCCGTTCCTCCTCGAAGCCGAGTTCGGGATGGGCGTGGATGTCACGCCGGATGGCGGTCAGTTCGTGGGCGAAGGCGGCGATCTTGGGCTCGATATTCATGAGAGTCTGGACTCCAGGAGGAAGGAGGTCATTACACGCCGAAACTCCGCGCCATGCACGTTCGGATATGCATGGCCGCCGTCCGCCAGCACATAGGCCCGCGCGCCCGGGATCAGCCGGACCAGCTCTTCCGTGAAATAGAGCGGGGTCACGGTATCGTCGCGGGCGCAGATCGCCAGAGTCGGCGCCTGCACCTTCTGCAACTGCTCCCGCCGGTCGTGGGCGACGATGGCTGCGATGCGCGACAGGACGATCTCGGGGACCGGAATGGTCTCGCGGGCCTTGGCTTCGGCCGCCACCAGGTCGGCGTCATGGTCGCGCACCCACGACGGCATGTTGAGCGCCAGCGCACTCGATTTCAGGTAGGCCTCGGGGCCGAGCTCGCGGAGCATCAGGGAGCGCACCTCGAACAGGCGACGGAAGAAGGCATCTGTCTTCGCCCAGGTCGAGCTCAACACCAGCCGGTCGATGCGCTCGGGATGTTCGATGGCCAGCACCTGCCCCATGGCGCCGCCGGTCGAATGGCCGCACCAATGGACCCGGTCGAAGCCCAGCCCCTCGATGAGTTGCAGCGCATCGTCGGCCATTTGCTCGACGCTGTAGGTGAGTCGCGACAGCGTGCTGCGCGCGGTGCCGCGATGATCGTGCACGACCACCGTGAAATTCCGGGCGAGGTCGTCGACATTGGCGCCCCAGAAGCGGCCATCGCCTCCCAGACCGGCCACCAGGAACAAGGGCGGCCCACTTCCGTTCCTTTCGTAGTAGAGCTCGGCGCCATCACGCAGTTTGAAGAGTGGCATTTGCACGTTCCCCCGATTTCCTTAAGGTGCCGGTCCAGGGAGGAAAGCGCAGGATGAAGCGCCTGTCGATTGCAGCGATTGCCTTGTTGTGTGGCTGTGTCGCCCAAGAGCAACCACAGACGAACCTGATTCCGCGGCCCGCCGCCGACGACCCGACTCCGCAGGGCATCGCCTATCTCTGCGACGGTCGCAAGGAAGTGTCGGTGGTCTACGCCAAGAATCGCGCTTCGGTCACGCTCGACGGCAAGACCTGGCGCCTCGAATACCAGCCGACCGACCAGGGTTTCCGCTACACCGACACGACCAATGAATGGGCTGGCCGCGACGATCTCGCCACCCTGCGCGAAGCCGGCGGCAGCGCCCGGCCGCTGGCCTTCAACTGCCGGCCGACCCGGCGCATGGCCTGAGGCTCTATTTCAGCCAGAATCGGATGCCGTAGCTCACCAAGGCGGTCACGCCTACGCCGCCGGCCCACAGGCCCACGAACCACAAGAGCTGGCGGGTCCTGAGACTCACCTCAGTGATAGCCTTCATGGCCCGTCTTGCCACGGAACACCCAGTACGAATAGGCGGTGTAGGCGAGGATGATCGGCACCATCACCAGCACGCCCGGCAGCATGAACTTGAGGCTGACAGTGGGCGCAGCTGCATCCCAGATCGAGACTGAGGGCGGCACGACGTAGGGAAAGAGGCTGACGCCAAGACCGGCGAGGCCCAGCGTGAACAGGGACAGCGCCATCAGGAAAGGCGTGTAGTGATGCTGCCGCCGCAGGCTCACGAAGAAGGTGACCGAGGCGATGACAACCAGTAGCGGCACCTGGGCGGTGAACAGGATCTGCGGCCAGGCGAACCAGCGCAGCCAGTAGGCGTCGCGCAGGAACGGCGTCCAGGCGCTCACCGCCGCCATGGCCACGATCACCGCGATGCCCAGCCGGAAGGCGAGCCTGTAGCAGCGTTCCTGCAGCGTGCCCTCGCTCTTCATGATCAGCCACGTGGCGCCGAGCAGCCCGTAGCCGAAGACCAGGCTGACCCCGACCAACAGGCTGAACGGTGTCAGCCAGTCGAACCAGCCGCCGGCATAGCCACGATCCCTGACCGCGATCCCCTGCAGCAGCCCGCCCAGGATGATCCCCTGCGCGAGTGTGGCGACGACCGAACCGAGATTGAAGGCGACATCCCAGTAGGCGCGGTGCGCCGGATCACGCCAGCGGAACTCGAAGGCGACGCCGCGGAACACCAGTGCCAGCAGCATGGCGATGATCGGCGCGTAGAGCGCCGAGAAGATCACGCCGTAGGCCAATGGAAAGGCCGCCAGCAGGCCACCGCCGCCCAGCACCAGCCAGGTCTCGTTGCCGTCCCATACAGGTGCGATGGAATTCATGGCGGTGTCGCGCTCGCGTCCGGCCGGGATCATCGGGAACAGGATACCGATGCCGAGATCGAAGCCATCCATCATGACATAGGCATAGATCGCAAAAGCGATGATGAAGGCAAAAATGACGGGCAAATCGAGGGCGAATGGCATGATCAGGCCTCCCCGCCCGTCGCGAGTTTTTCCGCCACTGCGGGCGACGGGGTGATGCCCGCCGCACGCACCGGTGCGCCGCGGCTCGGGCCCTCCTCGCCGCGGTGCGGCGGCTGGCTCATCAGCTTCAGGATGTAGAACACTCCGGCGCCGAACACGATGAAGTAGACCACGATGAAGGCCAGCAGCGAGGCCGCGACAGCCGGCGCATCGAGCCGCGAGGCCGAATCGGCTGTGCGCAGCAGGCCATGCACCGTATAGGGCTGGCGCCCGACCTCGGTCGTCACCCAGCCGGCGATCACCGCCACGAAGCCGGCCGGCCCCATAGCCAGGGCGAAGCCATGCAGCAGCGGCCAGTCGTAGAGCCGGTGCCTGACGCGCGCGAGCAGGCTGAACAACGCCAGCGTCAGCATCAACATTCCCATGCCGACCATGATGCGGAAGGCCCAGAAGACGATCGCAACGGGTGGCCATTCCTGGCGGTCGACCGAGTCGAGGCCTTTCATCGGCGCGTCCCAGGAGTGCTTCAGGATCAACGACGATGCCTTGGGAATCTCGACGGCATAGAGCGTCTTGGCCTCTTTCCTGTCGGGCCAGCCGAACAGGATCAGCGGCGCGCCGTCTGGATAGCTCTTGAAGTGACCTTCCATGGCCATGACCTTGACCGGCTGGTGCTCCAGCGTGTTCAGCCCGTGCTGGTCGCCGGCGAAGATTTGTAGCGGCGCCACCACCGTGATCATGCCCATGGCCATCGAGAACATCACGCGCGCGCCGTCATTCGCCCTTCCGCTGTCCGACCTGGCGCGCAGCAGGTGCCAGGCGCCGACCGCGCCCACCACCAGGGCGGTGGTGAGATAGGCGCCGAACACGGTGTGGACCAGCCGGTAGGGAAAGGACGGATTGAAGATCACCGCCAGCCAGTCGACCGGCACGAACTGGCCGCCGGCATTCACCGCAAAGCCGGCCGGCGTGTGCATCCAGCTGTTGGCCGACAGGATCCAGAAAGCCGAGACGAAGGTGCCGACCGCGACCGCCAGGGTGGCAACGAAGTGCAGCGTGCGGCCGACGCGGTTCATGCCGAACAGCATGACGCCCAGGAAGCCGGCCTCGAGGAAGAAGGCGGTCAGCACCTCGTAGGCCATCATCGGTCCGATGACGGGGCCTGCCTTGTCGGAGAAGGCCGCCCAGTTGGTGCCGAACTGATAGGCCATGACGATGCCCGAGACCACGCCCATGCCGAAGGCCAGCGCAAAGATCTTCAGCCAGTACTTGAACAGGTCGAGATAGATCTGACGCCCCGTCCACAGCCATAGGCCCTCGAGCACTGCAAGATAGCTCGCAAGCCCGATCGAAAAGGACGGAAAGATGAAATGGAACGCGACGGTGAAGGCAAACTGCGCCCGGGCCAGCAGGACCGCGTCGAAGGATTCGAACATGACGATCACCTCGCGCCGAATACCGTAATTCTAGCCGAAGGCGTCGAACACCTCGGCAATGATGTCGCGGCTGAGCCCGGCCCTGAGACAGGTCTCCAGAAGCACCCGCGCCTTCAGAGGATGCAATCGGCCGCCCCAGATCAGGCCGGCCTTGCGTAGCGCGATCTCCGAGCTGGGGCCACCGTAGGTTTGTCGCAGCATTGGCCCACCACCGGCACGCGGCGAGACGACCGTCGGCAGCAACGCGGCCAGGCGCTCGACGAGGGGTACCACGCGTTCGGGCACATGACCTCCACCCATCGCGCCCAGGACGGCGCCGCGATAGCCCAATCGGTCAGGGTGATCGACCAGCGCCTCGATCATGAAGCCCGGTTCGTCGAGGCCAAACCAGCACAACGCGACGGGTGCCGCCTTGCCGCCTGCCGAGGCCGCCAGTCGCGCATGCGCCGCGGTGATCGCCTCGCGCACCGGCAGTGCCAGTGGCACCACGCGGTCCTCGACGAGGGCGGCGAGCGGACCGGTCTGCGGCGCGGCAAAAGCGTTGAGCCGCGTCGGGTGGACTTTCAGCACATCGGACGCGGCATAGACCTCGTCCAGCATCACCGCCATCACGCCCAGTGCCCTGGCATGCGCGCGCACCCACGGATCGCAGGCCACGCGCACGGCGGCCAGCAGGTTGCCCGGCCCGTCTGGCGACGTGAGCGCCGGATTGCGCATCGCCGCCGTTACGATCACCGGGATATCGCGGTCGAGCAGCAGATCGAGCAGGAACGCGGTTTCCTCGAGCGTGTCGGTGCCTTGCGTCACGATCACGCCGTCGACGTCGAGTGCCGCGATCTTCGTAGCCAACGCGTGGAGATGGTCGAATCCCAGTGAATGGCTGCCGACTTTGGACACGGTCTCGGCATCGATCGCGGCCAGCGTCGCCAGAGCGGGAACCGCTGCCACGAGATCGTCGGCGCCCAGCCCCATCTGCATGGCACCCGAGGCATCGGGGCGCGTGGCGATGGTGCCGCCCAGCGCCAGAACCTTTATGCGCGGCAATGTCATGCGATGAGCCTCAGTGAGCGGAAGAAGCGTTCGGCCTCCGGCGCGCGCATGGCGTCGGCCGGCGCGAGATAGCCCAGCGACACGAAGCGGCGGCCCTTCAGCAGCGAAAGCTGCCGCAGCGCGCTGCCGCCGGCGATCGGGCCGATCGATTCGACGGCGGTGGCACCCTGCACGTCGCGCCACTCGACCTTGCTCCATTTGCCGCCTTCCAGGCGCTGGGCGCGGTCGTCGAGTGCGATCTGCAGGTTGACGCGTGGCTTCGCGACATCGATCCCAGCGGGATAGAGCGCGGTCTGCGCCACGAAAGAAAGCCGCCGGTATTCGAGACTGTAGGAGTGATAGACGAAAGGCGTGCCGGCCGGTGTCGCCGTGTCGATCACCTTGTAGAGGGGCGTCCCCGGCATCTCGACATAGAAGGAATTGTCGGCACCCGACACCGGGATCCATATCGCCTGGGCCGCGGCATTGCCCGCCGCCATCACCACGGGCAGGGCCAGGACCTGTCGCCGGAGCAGCCTCATTCCGCGGCCGTCCGCTGACCGAATTTCTCGCGCGCCTGTTCTGCGGTGTAGTAGCCGCGCGCCACGTCGCGGGTAACCCGCGCGGGATCGCGTCGGGCGGGATCGCCGAAGCCGCCGCCGCCCGGCGTCGACACGCGCACCACGTCGCCGACGCCGATCTCGATATCCTGGTCCTTGGAAAGATGCGGCGGCCGGTAGGTCTTGCCGCCTTGCGTCACCGCCACTTTGTTGACGCCGCCGGCACTGCCGCCCAGCGCGCCCTGCGGGCCGGTACGGCCGTGATCCATCACCATCGAGACCCGGGCCTCGCCGCGCCGCAGCTTGATGGCGTAGTTGATGCCGAAGCCGCCGCGGAATTCGCCAGCGCCACCCGAGCCCTCGCACAAGGAGAATTCCTCGAACAGGATCGGATAGAACTGCTCCAGCACCTCGACCGGCGGCATCTTGGAAATGCCGATGGTCGAACAGCCGTTGCTGAGGCCGTCGCCGCCCTTGAAGCCTCCGTAACCGCCACCGGTGAAGAGATACATGATGTAGCTGCGGTTGCGCTCGGGATCGAAGCCGCCAACGCCGAGATTGCCCGACGTGCCGGCGGGAGCCGCGAACAGGATGTCGGGAATTGCGTGAGTGAGTGCCGCGAACACCGCCTCGGCGATGCGCTGGCTCACCTCGGCGGCGCAGCCCGAGACCGGCCGCGGATACCTGGCATAAAGGAACGTGCCCTCGGGCTCGATGATCTTCAGCGGCTCGAAGGTGCCGGCATTGATCGGCACGTCAGGGAAGATGTGTTTGATGGCGAGATAGATTGCCGACTTGGTGGTGGCGATGACGCTGTTCATCGGCCCGCGGCAGGGCGGGCTCGAACCGGTCATGTCGAAGAGCAGCTCATCGCCCTTCTTGGTGATCTTCATCCGGATGGTCAGCGGCTCGTCGACCACGCCGTCGCTGTCGACCTGCGAGTTACCTTCGTAGATGCCGTCGGGAATGCCGGCGATCTTGGCCCGCATCTGGCGCTCAGCGCGGTGGCGCATCTCGGCGATGGCCGCGCGCACGACATCGGCGCCGTAGCGGTCGATCAATGCAGTGAGGCGCACCTCGCCAGTGGTCAGTGCGGCGGCCTGGGCCTTGATGTCGCCGATGCGCTGGTCGGCAATGCGGATGTTGGACAGGATGATCGAGAGAATCTCCTGGTCCATCTCGCCCTTCTTGAAGAATTTTACCGGCGGCAGGCGCAGCCCCTCCTGCTCGACCTCCGTAGCGCTGGCGGAGAAGCCGCCGGGCACCATGCCGCCGACGTCGGGCCAGTGGCCGGTGTTGGCGAGCCAGGCGAAGACCTCGCCCTTGTAGAAGAACGGCTTTACGAACCGTACGTCCATCAGATGGGTGCCGCCGAGATAGGGGTCGTTGACGATGAAGACGTCGCCCGGCTCCACCATTCCTGCATAGTGGCTTTTCACCCGCTCGATGACGGCACGGGTCGAGAATTGCATGGTGCCGACGAAGACCGGCAAGCCCAGTTCGCCCTGGGCGATCAAGGATCCGTCGGTTGCGTCGTAAATACCGTCGGAGCGGTCCATGCCCTCGGAAATTACCGGCGAGAACGCCGCCCGGACGAAAGCCAGGTCCATTTCGTTACAGACCTGGATCAGGCCGTTCTGGATGACAGTCAGCGTGACGGGATCGAGGTTGGACATGCCTGAATCACTAGCACAGCCCATGCCTGGCCGCGCTATAATCGCGGTCTAATTTCCCCTCTTTTGAAATGGGTTCCGATGAACGCGCCTTTCGCTGCGGATAATCTCGATTTGATGAAGTTCGGCGTCGGCCAGCCCGTGCCCCGCCAGGAGGACCCGACCCTGCTGAAGGGCGAAGGGAGCTACAGCGACGATATCAGCCTCCAGAACCAGGCCTGGTGCGTGATGGTGCGCAGCCAGGTGGCGCACGGGATCATCAAGGGCATCGACATCGAGGAGGCGCGCCGGATGCCAGGTGTGCTGGGTATCTGGACCGGCGCCGACCTCAACGCCGCGGGCTACGGGGCACTGAAAACGGTGATGATGGTGCCGCAACGCGACGGTTCACCGATGAAGACGCCGACGCGCTATTCGCTCGCCACCGACAAGGTGCGCTTCGCCGGCGATCCGGTGGCCTTTGTCGTCGCCGAGACGCAGGCCGAGGCCCGGGACGCGGCCGAGGCGGTCGTGATCGACATCGAATCTCTCCCCGCCGTCACCGAGGCGCGCGAGGCCGCCCAGCCCGGCGCGCCCGTGGTGTTCGACGACGTGCCCGGCAACGTCTGCGCCGACTTTCACTCCGGTGACACGCCCAAGGTCGACGAAGCTTTCGCCAAGGCCGCGCACGTCACGCGCCTTCGGCTGGTAAGCAACCGCATCGTCGTCTGCGCCATGGAGCCGCGCTCGGCGGTCGCCTTCTACGACAAGGCGAGCGACCGCTACACTTTCCACGCCGGCAATCAGGGCGTGTTCGGCCTCAAGCATCAGATGGCGGCGCTGCTCGGCGTCAAGCCGGCGCAAATGCGCATCCTCACCGGCAATGTCGGCGGCTCGTTCGGCATGAAGGGTTCGCCCTACCCCGAATATGCCGGTCTCTTTCATGCCTCGAAGATCCTCGGCCGGCCGGTGAAGTGGACCGACGACCGCAGCGGCAGCTTCCTTTCCGACCAGCACGGCCGCGATCATGATTTCGACGCCGAACTGGCATTGGACAAGGACGGCACCTTCCTCGCCGTGCGCCTCGTCGGCTACGCGAACCTGGGCGGCTATCTCTCCAACGTCGGTGCGGCCATGGGCGCACTCGGCGTCACCCGCAACCTTGCTGCCATCTATCGCACGCCGCTGATCTCGGTTTCGACCAAGGTCTGCTTCACTCATACCTCGCCGATCGGTGCCTATCGCGGCGCCGGCCGGCCCGAGGCCAACTACTTCATGGAACGGCTGATCGACACGGCGGCACGCGAGATGGGCATCGACCAGGTCGAGATGCGCAAGCGCAACCACATCAGGCCCGAGGAGATGCCCTACAAGACCGCGTCGGGCACGACCTATGACTCGGGCGAGTTCTCCATACTGCTCGACAAGGCGCTGAAACTCGCCGACGTCGAGGGCTTCGCCGGTCGCAAGGCCGAGAGCAAGGCGCGCGGCAAGCTGCGCGGCATGGGCATCGGCGATTATCTCGAAGTGACCGCGCCGCCGACCAACGAGATGGGCGGCATCCGCTTCGAGCCCAACGGCGACGTCACCATCATCACCGGCACGCTCGACTACGGCCAGGGCCACTGGTCGGCCTTCGCCCAGGTACTGACCACCAAGCTCGGCATCCCGTTCAGGAAGATCAAGCTGGTCCAGGGCGACAGCGATCTGCTGATCGCTGGCGGCGGCACCGGCGGTTCCAAGTCGATCATGGCGTCAGGGGCGGCGATCGTCGAAGCCTCCGACAAGGTGATCGACAAGGGCAAGCAGATCGCGGGCGTGGCGCTGGAAGCCTCGGCCGCCGACATCGAATTCCAGGCCGGCCGCTTCACCATCGTCGGTACCGACCGTGGCATCGGCATCATGGAACTGGCCGAGCGGCTGCGCGCCGGCATGAAACTGCCCGAGGGCGTGCCGGCCACGCTCGATGTCAGCCACGTGCATGAGGCGGCGCCGTCAGCCTTTCCCAATGGCGCGCATGTCGCGGAAGTCGAGATCGATCCCGACACCGGCGTCGTAGAAGTCGTGAAGTACACGATGGTTGGCGACTTCGGCACGGTCATCAATCCGCTGCTGGTCGAGGGCCAGAGCCACGGCGGCGTTGTGCAGGGCATCGGCCAGGCGATGTTCGAGCGCGTGGTCTACAGCGAGGACGGCCAGCCGCTCACCGGCAGCTTCACCGACTACGCCTTGCCGCGCGCCGATACGGTGCCGTTCTTCGAAATGGGCTACCACTCGGTGCCGGCGACGACCAACGTGCTGGGGGCCAAGGGCTGCGGCGAGGCCGGTTGCGCGGGTTCGTTGCCGTCGGTGATGAACGCCATCGTCGATGCACTGGGCGGCAAGCACATCAACATGCCGGCCACGCCCGAGCGCGTCTGGGAGGCGCTGAACTCCTGAGCACCGATGTAGCGATCGTCGGCTGCGGGCCGGTCGGCGCCCTGCTGGCGAACCTGCTGGGCCAGGCCGGACTCTCGGTCGACATCTACGACCGCGAGCGCGACGTCCATGCCTTGCCGCGAGCCGTGCATTTCGACGGCGAGGTCATGCGCATCTTCCAGGCGGCAGGGCTTGCCAATCGAATCGCCGCGGCGACCAGGCCCTCGCCCCACGGCGCGCGCTATGAGGAACCGTCGGGCCGAACCCTGATGATCCGGCGTGGCAGCGAACGACCCGATCCCAACGGCTGGTCGGGAAGCTGGTACTTCCACCAGCCTGTCCTCGAAGGAATCCTGCGCCAGGGCCTCGCGCGTTTCCCCAATGTACGCGTCCATCTCGGCGAGGAAGTCACTTCCGTCGACAATCTGGACGCACGCTTTGTCGTCGGCTGTGACGGTGCGCGCTCGCTGGTGCGCCGGGCCATCGGCAGCCGACAGGTCGATCTCGGCCTGCATCAGCCGTGGCTGGTTGTCGACGTGCTGGCCGATCCGGAGAGCCCGCGCACCAAGGCGTTGCCGCTCTATTCGCTGCAATTCTGCGATCCGGCGCGGCCCATGACGCTGGTCAACGTCAACGGCCGACGGCGACGCTGGGAGATCATGCTGATGCCCGGCGACGACCCGGCGCGGCTCACGGATCCGGAAATCTTCTGGCCCATGATCGCGCGCTGGCTCGGCCCCGAGGATGCAGAAATCGAGCGAGCCGCCGTCTATACGTTCCATTCGGTGGTGCAGGAGGGCTGGCGCAGGGGTCGGCTGCTGCTGGCGGGCGATGCCTGCCACCAGACGCCACCCTTCCTTGGCCAGGGCATGTGCACCGGCATGCGCGATGCGTCCAACCTCGCATGGAAGCTCGCCGCAGTCGTGCGGAGTGAAGCACCTGACTCTTTGCTCGACACCTATGAAAGCGAGCGCCTGCCGCACGCGCGGGCCTTCATCGAACTGGCGGTGCGGCTGGGCGCCGTCATACAGGCCACCGATCCGGCGGAGATCGCCGCACGCAACCAACGCTTCGCCGAAGGCAGCACTACCTTCGATTTCCCCGCCCCGCAGCTCGGACCCGGCTACGGTCACGGCACGGGCCCGCTGATCGGTGCGCTCTTTCCGCAGCCGACCCTCGCCGATGGCAGGCTGATGGACGATGCGATCGGGCAGCGCTTCGCCATCGTCGGCGAGCCGGCATTGCTGGAAAAGCTGAGACCGGATGCCGTGCTCCTGCCCGGTGTCGGGCAGGACTGGCTCGCTGAGCGAGGCGCTCGGGCCGCGCTGCTGCGGCCCGACCGCTACATCTTTGCTGTCGCGCCTTAAGCCGGCGTGAACATCGGCAGCGGTGGGCCGCCGTCGGTCGGCTTGAACACCAGCTTCACCGCCTGCTCGCACTTCAGTCTGTCGAAGTCGCAATCGACGATGTTGGTCACCATGCGCGGGCCCTCCGCCAGGGTCACATAGGCCATGGCGTAGGGCACCGGGGCGCGGCGCATGACACTGTAGGAATAGATCGTGCCCTTGCCCGATGCTTCGATCCATTCAGTCTTGTCGCTGAAGCAGAACGGGCAGATCGTGCGCGGATAGTGATGCGCCTGGCCGCAGCTCGTGCACTTGCGCACCAGCAGCTTGCCCTTGGCGGCGGCATCCCAATAGGCCTGCGTCTCCTGGCTCACGGCCGGCGCGGGCAGCTTGCGCTCTTTGGTATCGGCCATGATCTACTCCCTCTCCAGAATGACGGTGGCGCTGCCGTGACGCAGGCCGAGCGAACCGCCCGTGCCGTGCGCGACGGCGAGATTGCAGTTCTTGACCTGCACCTTGGGATGGGCCTCGCCGCGCAACTGGCGGACCGCCTCCAGCACCTTGGTGAGACCGCCGCGGTTGCCCGGATGGTTGCTGCAGAGCCCGCCGCCATCGGTGTTGAACGGCAGCTTGCCGGTGCCCGCGATCAGGTTGCCGTCTGAGACGAACGCACCGCCCTTGCCCTTCTCGCAGAAGCCGAGGTCTTCCAGCTGCATCAGCACGGTGATGGTGAAGCTGTCGTAGATCGAGGCGTACTTGATGTCGGCGGGCTTCACGCCCGCCTCGGCGAAGGCCGCGGCGCCCGAGAAGCGTGCACCGGAATAGGTAAGGTCGACCTTGCCGCCCATCTGGGTCTTCACGAACTCGCCGGCGCCGATCAGCTTGACCTTGGGCCGCTTGAGCTTGGCCGCGATCTCCGGCGCCACGACCACGATCGCGCCGCCACCGTCAGTGATGACGCAGCAGTCGAGCCGGTGCAGCGGATCGGAGATCATCGGCGAGTTCACGACTTCCTCGACCGTGACGACATCCTTCAGCAGCGCATGCGGATTGTATTGTGCGTGGTGCGAGGCTGCGACCTTGATCCAGGCGAGCTGCTCCGACGTCGTGCCGAACTCGTGCATGTGGCGCATGGCGCACATGGCGTACATGTTTACAACGGTCGGACCGTAGGGGAACTCGAACGGTTCGTCTGGCGTCGGCGTGCCGCCGCGCGACCGCGGCACCGTTCCGGTCGCCATGCCCTCCGCGCGCGGCCGGCCGGCCAGCGTGATCAGCGCCACTTTGCACTTGCCGGCGGCGATCGCTTCGGCCGCGTGGCCGACATGGAGCACGTAGGAAGAGCCGCCGGTATCGGTCGAATCGACATGGCGCGGCTTCAGCCCCATGTACTCGACCATCGACATCGGCCCCAGGCCGGGCGCGTCGCCGGCACAGAAATAGCCGTCGACGTCGTCCTTGGTGAGGCCGGCATCCTCGAGCGCGCCCTTGGCGCACTGGGCGTGGATTTGCGCCAGCGAGATATCCTTCGCGAGTCGCGTCGGATGCTCGTAGATGCCGGCAATATAGGCTTTGCCCTTGATGCTCATCGGTGAGCCATCCCCCTGGTCATTGTGCGGCGCACATGTTGGGGGATCGGAGGCTCACAGGAAAGCGCGCTCTTTCGCTCCGAAAAACGATGCCGCCAGTCCTAGTCCCCCGCGACATCCCGCGCGCCGGGCGTCCGGGCACGGAACTCCTCGGGCGCTTCGCGGCCGGCGTCGGTAAAAGCCTTTTTCACCGCCGCCACGTTGGGCCCGAAGATGCCCTTGCGGTTGTCCTTGGCCCACTGATTCGAATTGACGATCGTGTCG
Source organism: Reyranella massiliensis 521 (assembly GCA_945862125.1). Taxonomy (GTDB): domain Bacteria; phylum Pseudomonadota; class Alphaproteobacteria; order Reyranellales; family Reyranellaceae; genus Reyranella; species Reyranella massiliensis_A. Next base: position 32,125 of record CAMAYC010000001.1, on the reverse strand, counting down.
AGCGAACCCTGGAAGCGCGGCATCACATAACGTGCGAACAACTCGTAGGAGCGCAGGATCTGCTCGCGCGTCGCCCATTCGTTGGCGCGGAACAGCACGCCGCCGAAGCCGCCGCTGGAGAAACCGAGCAGCCGCTCGATGCCCTTGGCAACGGTGTCCGGCGAACCGACGAGGGTCGTTCCCATCTTGACGCCTTCGCGCAGCGGATCGTCGGCGCGGCCTGGCGGGCGGCCGAGCGTGTCCTCGAAATAGGTGATGGTCTCGTTGCGCTCGCCCTTGTGGACCTGGCGCAGCGCCTCCTCGTCGTCATCGGCGACGTGGCAGTTCACGACCACGCGCCATTTCGAGCGGTCGGCCTTGTGGCCGTGCTTGGCCGCGGTCTCCTCGTAAATGCCCCACTGTTTGCCCAGCATCTCCGGTCCACCCGGAATGCCAGCGCCGATAGACAGCACACCGAGCCCGTGCTTGCCGGCCGCGATCATGCCCGAGGGTGTGATGGTGCTGGCGCAGGCGATCGGGAAGTGCGGATAGCTGTAGGGCGCCAGGTGCAGGCGTGCCTCTTTAAGCTCGAACCAGTCGGTCTTCATGGTGACCGGCTCCTCGCACTTCAGCAGCGCCATGATGGCCGCCAGCGCCTCTTCCATGCGCGGCCGTTGGGTCGAGGGCTCGATGCCCATCATGTAGGCGTCGGACGGCAGTGCGCCGGGGCCGCAGCCCAGCATCGTGCGGCCGCGCGACATGTGATCGAGCTGCACGAAGCGGTTCGCCACCATCAGCGGGTGGTGATACGGCAGGCTGGTTACGCCCGAGCCCAGGCGGATGTAGCGTGTGCGCTCGATGGCGGCCCCGATGAAGACTTCCGGCGAGGCGATCGTTTCCCAGCCGGCGGAGTGATGCTCGCCGATCCAGGCCTCATCGTATCCCAGCTCGTCGATCCACTCGATCAGCTCCATATCGCGTGCCATGCCGAGCGTCGGATTCTCGCCGACGCGGTGGAACGGCGCCAGGAAGATGCCGAAGGTAAGCCCCTTGTGGTTGCCGGTCTGTGCCATGAAATCCCCGCGAAATTCGTCCGTAGACCGGCACAGTAGCACACGCCACGATATGCAGAAGATGATCGACGATACCGCCCTGCCGCTGGCCCGCTTCACGATCCTTGAGGTGAACGACACGAACGTGCCGCTCTGCCTGCGTCTGGCAACGTCGCTCGCCGCCAAGATCGCGGCCGATCTCGGCGCCGACGTGCTCAAGATCGAACCACCCGGCGGCGATCCGGTACGCCGCGCGCCACCGTTCCTGCCGCAGGGCGAAAGCGCGCTCTTCCAGTTCCTCAACACTTCCAAGCGCTCGCTGGTGCTCGACCTCGCGAGCGATGCCGGACGAACCGCACTGGCCGGCCTGCTCGACAAAGCCGATGCGGTGCTGTTCGAGGAGCCGGCCACGGTGGCCCCCCTGCTCCGCAACGCGCGCGCGACGCCGATCGAGATCGCGGCGTTTCCAGTCGAGATGAATGCCGCGACCCGGCCGGTCAGCGAGTTCGCGATCATGGCGCTGGGCGGGCTGCTGCACATGGTGGGTGAGCCCGAACGCAAGCCACTGCGTCTGGGCGGGCATCAGGCTTCCTACGCCGCGGGCCTCACCGCTTTCACAGGCCTGGCCGCCGCCCTCGCCGCTCGCGATGCCGGCCAGGCGGCGCCCGTCGTCCGCGTGTCGCTGGCGGAAGTGATGCAATGGGTGAACTGGAAGGCGGCCTCCGGCGCCGAAGCCGGCGGCACCTCGCCCGGCCGTGAAGGCAGGAACTCCGAATTCCAGATCGTGCCCTGCCGCGATGGCCACGTGGCCGTGGTCTACACCGTCACCCAGTGGCCGGCGACGCGCACCCTGATCGGCGATCCGCGCCTCGCCGACCCGATGTTCAACACTCGTGCCGGCCGCCGCGAGAACATCTCCCGGCTGTACGAGATCATCACGCCGTGGTTCGCCGACAAGACCCGCGCCGAGATCCAGAAGACGGCGCAGGCCAAGGGCGTACCGTTCGGGCCGATCTTCTCGCCGGCCGAACTCCTGGAGACCGAGCAATATGTGTCGCGTGGATTCCTGACCGAGATGGCGCATCCGAAGTTGGGCAGGCTTCGCTTGCCGCAGCTCCCCGTGCAGTGGAACGGCCGCTCGTTCGCCCCGCGGCCAGCCCCGGAGCTCGCGGCATGAAAGCGCTCGCCGGTGTGCGCGTCCTCGATTTCGGCCTGCTGACGGCCGGCGCCAACACCTCGGCCATGCTGGCCGATCTCGGTGCCGACGTCATCAAGATCGAGTCCGGCGCCTATCTCGATCCCTTCCGCGTCGTCGGCAAGCCCGACAATGACGAGGGCTGGTGGAACCGCTCGCCGCAGTTCCGCTTCACCAACCGCAACAAGCGCGGGCTCGCGCTCAACCTCAAGGCGCCCGAGGGCCAGCGCGTCATTCGCGAACTCGCAGCTCACTGCGATGTGGTCGTCGAGAATTTCCGCCGCGGCGTGCTCGATCGCGCAGGGCTCGGCTACAAGGATCTGAGCGCGATCAATCCGCGCCTCGTCTTCGCCGCCATTTCCAGCCAGGGCGATACCGGGCCGGAGCGCATGAACGTCTCGTTCGGCAGCACGCTCGACGCCACCTCGGGCATTGCCTCGCTCACCGGCTACGAGGGCGAGGAGCCGCGCATCTCCGGCATGGACGTGAACTACCCCGACCAGATCGTGTCGCTGTTCGCCACCGGCATCGTGATCTCCGCCGTCATGGCGGCGCGGCGGACCGGCAAGGGCGCGTTCCTCGATTTCTCGCAGCGCGAGGTCGCGTCCTTCACCCTGGGCGAGGAGATAATGGCGGCGGCAGCCGATCCAACGCGCGTCAACGGAAGGCGCGGCAACCAGCAAGAAGGCGTGGCCCAGCAGGACACCTATCGTTGCAAGGATGGGCGCTGGATCGCCGTCACGCTCGACCGGCCCGATATCTCGCTCGAAGCCTTCTGTGCCGACCTCGACAGCGCCGGCGCCGTCGCCGCCCTTCTGGCGCGCGGCATCTCTGCCGCGCCCTGCAACGACGGTGCCGACCTGCTGCGCGACACGAACTTGCAGGGCGTCACGCTGGTTCGCGACGAGCGCGGCGGCCTGGTGAAAGGCCTGCCCTATCGCCTCGACAACAAGGGCATCAGCATCGAACGTCCCGGCCCCGACCTCGGCCAGCACACCGACGAGGTGCTGCGCGAGCTGTTGGGCTACGACGACGCACAATTGAAGAAACTGGCCGACACAGGCGTCACGTCGACGACGCCTGCGGTGGGAGAGGTCTGAGCATGGCACGCACTGAAGTGAAGAAACTGATGGAGCGCATGGCGATCCCCGCCATCGCCGCGCCGATGTTCCTGGTGTCCAACCCCGCGCTCACCCTAGCCTGCTGTGCCGAAGGATTGATGGGCAGCTTCCCAGCCCATGGCACGCGGAGCCGCGAGGAATTCCAGGCCTGGCTCGACGAGATGCAGGAGGGCATGAAGCGGCTGGAAGACTCCGGCAAGAAGCCCGCCCCCTGGGCCGTGAACCTTGTCGTCCACGCCTCCAACCCCCGCTACCCGGGCGACCTCGAGCTGGTCGAGAAATACAAGGTGCCGGTGGTGCTGACGTCGAAGGGCGCGCCGGGCGACGCCATCAAGCGCATCCATGGCTGGGGCGCCGTGGCCCTGCACGATATCGCAAACCATCGCCATGCCGAAAAGGCATTGGAGGCCGGCGTCGACGGCGTGATCGCCGTGGCCGGCGGCGCCGGCGGCCACACCGGCACCATCAATCCCTTTGCCCTCATGAACGAGGTACGGCAGCTCGGCGATCACTTCGCGATCGTGCTGGCGGGTGGCCAGACCACCGGCCGCGACGTACTTGCGGCCGAGGCGATGGGTGCCGACCTCGCCTATATCGGCACGCGATTCATCGCCACCAAGGAAGCGATGGCGGTGGCCGCGCACAAGGACATGATCCTGAAGACGCGCGCGACGGACGTCTTCCTCACCGCCTCGATCGACGGCGCGCCGGCCAACTGGCTGACGCCCAGCCTGCTGGCGGCCGGCGTCGACCTCGACGTGCTGCGCACGACGCTGCCCGGCAAGATCGTGGCAGCGGCGGAGAACAAGAAGCGCTGGAAGGACATCTATACGGCGGGTCACGGCGTCGGGAACATCGAGGACATTCCCGCCGCCGCCGACCTTTGCCGCCGCCTGATTCAGCAGTATCGCGAGGCGAAGTCTGAAATGGCGCGCGCCCTGGCCGGAACCGCCGCGGCATAGACTGGGGCGGCTTCCCTGCACTAGGCTCCCCGCTTCTGGAAGTCGGGGGAATGTTCGCGTGAAGACAAAGGCAGCGGTCTGCTACGAAGCCGGCAAGAACCTCGAAATCGAGACGGTCGACCTCGAAGGGCCGAAGTTCGGCGAGGTGCTGGTCGAGATCAAGGCGTCAGGCGTCTGCCACACCGACGAGTTCACCCGCTCCGGCGGCGATCCCGAGGGTCTTTTCCCGGTGATCTTCGGTCACGAGGGTGCGGGCGTCGTGGTCGACGTCGGGCCCGGGATCGTGTCCCTGAAGAAGGGCGACCACGTGATCCCGCTCTACACGCCCGAATGCCGCCAATGTAAATCGTGCCTCTCGGGCAAGACCAATCTCTGCACCTCGATCCGCGCCACCCAGGGCCAGGGCGTGATGCCCGACGGCTCCTCGCGCTTCTCGATCAAGGGCAAGAAGATCCATCACTACATGGGCTGCTCGACCTTCTCGAACTACACCGTGCTGCCCGAGATCGCATTGGCGAAAATCCGCCCCGACGCGCCATTCGACAAGGTCTGTTACATCGGCTGCGGCGTGACGACGGGCATCGGCGCCGTCATCAACACCGCCAAAGTCGAACCCGGCGCCAACGTCGTGGTGTTCGGCCTGGGCGGCATCGGCCTCAATGTCGTGCAGGGCGCGCGCATGGTCGGCGCCAACATGATCGTGGGCGTCGATCTCAATCCCGCGCGCGAGGCGCTCGGCCGCAAGTTCGGCATGACGCACTTCGTCAATCCCAAGGACATCGGTGGCAAGGACGTGGTCGCCCATCTCGTCGAACTGACCGACGGCGGCGCCGACTACAGCTTCGAGTGCGTCGGCAATACGCAGCTGATGCGCCAGGCGCTGGAATGCTGCCATCGCGGCTGGGGCAAGTCGGTGATCATTGGCGTCGCCGGCGCCGGTCAGGAGATCGCCACGCGTCCGTTTCAGCTCGTGACGGGGCGTACCTGGATGGGCACGGCCTTCGGCGGCGCCAAGGGCCGGCGCGACGTGCCCAAGATCGTCGACTGGTACATGGACGGCAAGATCGACATCGATTCGCTGATCACCCACACCATGCCGGTCGAGAAGATCAACGACGCCTTCGACCTGATGCACAAAGGCGAGTCGATCCGCAGCGTCGTCACTTTCTAGGGAGCAGGCGCCATGACGATTCGCAAAATCGGTGGCGCCACGATCGAGAAGGTCGAGGAGCTCTGCGCCGCGGGTTTTAGGCCCAACCGGATGTTCCCCCGCTTCGACCAGCAGGCCTTCGACGCCCAGAAGGGCTGGATGGTTCCGGAGCATGTCGAGGCGGGCTCCGACCGCCTGGTCGGCTCGGTCCATACCTGGGTGGTGAAGACCGGCCGGCACACGATCCTGATCGATACCTGCCTCGGCAACGACAAGCAGCGTCACAACGCAGCCTGGAACAAGCTCGACACGCCGTTCCTCAACCGGCTCCGCGCCTGCGGCTGCCCGCCGGAATCGGTGGACTTCGTGATGTGCACGCACCTTCATGTCGATCACGTCGGCTGGAATACCAGACTGGTCGACGGCCGCTGGGTGCCGACCTTCCCCAATGCGCGCTATCTCTTCGCCAAGCGCGAATACGCGCACTGGGAGAATGAGCGCAAATCCAAGGACGGCGTCAATGACGGCTCGTTCGACGATTCGGTGCTGCCGATCGTCGAGGCCGGCAAGGCCGTGATGATCGAGAGCGACCACCAGCCCGATCCGCTGCTCACTATAAGAGACTATCCCGGTCACACGCCAGGCTCGATCGCCATCAACCTGAAGGACGCCGGCAAGCAGGCCTGCTTCTCGGGCGACATCATGCATCACCCGATCCAGGTCTATCATCCTGACTGGTCGAGCCAGTTCTGCTGGGACCAGGAAATGTCGGCGCGATCCCGGCGCAAGCTGCTGGAGGATTGCGTCGAGAGCAACGCGCTGCTCTGTCCTGCCCATTTCCCCGGCGCCAATGCCGGCTTCATCAAGCCACAGGGCGACAGCTTCCGTATCGACTGGGATCGACAATAATAAGGAGACGACGATGAGAGGTCCCGAGGACGACGCTGGCCTGGCCGGCAAGGTTGCGATCCTGAGCGGCGGCGGCGCGGTGGGCGACGGCATCGGCAACGGCCGGGCGGCGGCGATCCTGCTGGCCCGCGCCGGCACCAAGGTGCTGGTGGCCGACCTCGACCTCAAGCTGGCGGAACGCACGGCCGAGATGATCAAGGCCGAGGGCGGCACCGCTGCGGCGCACGCCGGCGACGTCACCAAGGAAGCCGAATGCAAGCGGCTGGTCGATGCCGCGGTCGACCGCTGGGGCCGGCTCGATTTCCTCGACAACAATGTCGGCATCGGCAGCCGCGGCAGCGTGGTCGACGAGAAGCCAGAGGAATACCGACGCGTGATGCAGGTGAACGTCGAGACGATGTTCCTGCTCTCCAAGCATGCGATCCCCGCCATGATCAAGACCGCCAAGGGCGGCTCGATCGTCAACATCTCGTCGATCTCGGCGCTCCGGCCGCGCGGCCTTACGACCTACACCGTCTCCAAGGCGGCGGTGATCGGGCTCACCCAGGCAATGGCGGTCGATCACGGCAAGGACCACATCCGCGTCAACTGCATCTGCCCGGGGCCGATGTACACGCCGATGGTCAACCGCGGCAACGGCATGAGCGAGGCCAACCGCGCCCAGCGGACCAAAGCCTCGGTGCTCAAGATCGAGGGCACCGGCTGGGACATCGGCCATGCCGTGCGCTTCCTGATGAGCAACCACGCCCGGTACATCACCGGTCAGGTGCTGGTGGTCGACGGCGGCGTCACGCTGCAAGGTCCGGAACGCGATTCAGCAGCTCAGTGAGGAGACGAACAAGATGGCCCGCCTGCCTTATCTCGATGTCGATCAGCTTCCGCCCGAACACAAGGAACTGCTCAAGCGGCCGATCAATCTCACGCGGCTGCTCGTCAATTCACCCGGCATGGCGCGCGCCTTCCATGGTCTCGGCGGCTACATCCGCAACAAAAGCACGCTCGATCCGCGTCTGCGCGAACTCGCCATTCTTCAAGTCGGCTGGATGGAGAAGTCCGAGTACGAATTCACCCATCACGTGAAGATCGGCAAGGAGTTCGGCGTCACCGACGAGGACATCCAGAACCTCTTCCTCGAGACCGAAGGCAAGCCGTCCAAGCTCGAGCCGCTGGCCAAGGCAGTCCTCAAGGGCGCCCGCGAGATGGTGCGCGAGCTCGCCATGTCCGACGCCACCTTCGCGGAGATCAAGAAGGAGCTCAGCAACGAGCACATGACCGACCTGGTGCTCACCATCGCCTTCTACTGCGCGGTCGTGCGCGTGCTCGCCACCATGAAGATGGATAACGAGCCGCAGTACAAGGAAGTGCTAAAACAGTATCCAATTCCGGGAGTGAGCTGACATGCGCCTCAAAGATCGCGTCGCCATCGTCGTCGGCGCCGGCCAGAGCCCGGGCGAAGGCATGGGTAACGGCCGTGCGACGGCCCTCACCTTCGCCCGCGAGGGCGCCAAGGTCCTGTGCGTGGATCACAACCTCAAATCGGCCCAGGAGACGGTCGAGATGATCGGCGCCAACCAGGGCACGGCGATGGCCTTCAAGGCCGACGTCACCAAGGAAGCCGAGATCAAGGCCATGGTGGCCGATGCGCACGGCCGCTGGGGCCGCATCGATATCCTGCACAACAACGTCGGTGTCAGCCTCTCGGGCGGCGACGCCGAGCTGCTGGACATCACCGAGGAAGCGTTCGACCGCTGCGTGGCGATCAACCTGAAAAGCTGCATCCTGGCCGCCAAGCACGTGATCCCGATCATGCGCGCCCAGAGGAGCGGCGCCATCATCAACATCTCCTCGATGGCCGTGATCACCACCTATCCCTACGTCGCCTACAAGGCGACCAAGGCCGCGATGGTGTCCTTCACAGAGCAGCTCGCCTACCAGAACGCGGAGTACGGCATCCGCGCCAACGTGATCCTGCCCGGCCTGATGAACACGCCGATGGCCGTCGACACCCGCGCCCGCACCTTCAAGAAGACGCGGGCCGAGGTCGAGGCCGAGCGCGATTCCAAGGTGCCGCTGGGCAAGAAGATGGGCACAGGCTGGGACGTGGCCAATGCCGCGCTCTTCCTCGCCTCCGACGAGGCGAGCTTCATCACCGGCGTGACGCTGCCGGTCGACGGTGGCGCCAGCGTGCGGCGAGGCTGACAGCGACAGATGAAGCGTCTCGCCGGGAAGACTGCCCTCATCACCGGCGCCTCCTCGGGCATCGGCCGCGCCATCGCCACCAGGTTTCACGCCGAAGGCGCGGCGCTGCTGCTGATGGACATCACCGAGGCTGCGGTCGAGGGCGGCGAACCCACGCACAAGATCCTCGGCGTGCCCTTCTTCCAGGGCGACGTCTCGAACGAGAAGGACGTCGAGGAAGCTGTCCGGTTGGCCGCGCTGCCGACCGGCCGGCTCGACATTGTGGTGAACGATGCCGTCATCCGCAGCGGCAAGAAGCTGACCGACACCAGCCTTGAAGAGTGGAACCGGGTGATGGAAGTGAACGTCACTGGCGTCTTCCTGATGTGCCGCGCTGCCGTGCGCCGCATGCTGACTCAGGACATTCGCAACGAGGCGCGCGGGCGGATCGTCAACATCTCCTCGCAGCACGGGATGATCTCTTCGCCCGAGGATTTCTCCTACGGCGTCTCGAAATCGGCCGTGGTCTATCTCACGCGCCAGATCGCCTCGGACTACGGCCGCGACAGCATCATCTGCAACGCCGTGGCGCCGGGCAAGATCCTGACCGGCAAGACCGGCCGCGCCGTCGAGCCGCGCTGGATCGACTACTCGAACGCCCGCACGCCGCTGCCGCGCCTCGGCCGCTCGGAGGATGTCGCCAACGCCGCCCTCTTCCTCGCCTCCGACGAGGCGACCTTCATCACCGGCGAGAACCTGATGGTCGACGGCGGCTGGATGGCGAACTGATCCGCCCTGCGGGCCGGCGGCCTCGACAGGACGGTCCCGACCGCGTCATCCTTCGGCAGAAGAGACGGGAGGAAGACGACATGCGACTTTCGATGGGGGCGCTGTGTGCGCTCGTGATAACCGGCCTCGCGGCAACGCCGGCGCTCGCGCAGAAGAGCGGCGGCACGCTCAAGATGTATTTCGCGGACAACCCGCCCAGCACTTCGATCCACGAGGAGGCGACGACCTCGACGGTCGTGCCGTTCATGGGCCTCTACAACAATCTCGTGCTGTTCGACCAGGAGATCCCGCAGAACAGCCTCGAGACGATCCGCCCCGACCTGGCCGAGAGCTGGGCGTGGAGCCCCGACGGCACGAAGCTCACCTTCAAGCTCGTCGGCAACGCCAAGTGGCACGACGGCAAGCCGTTCAGCGCGGCCGACGTGAAGTGCACCTGGGACATGCTCACGGGCAAGAGCGAGACCCAGAAGCTGCGCAAGAACCCGCGCTCCTCCTGGTACTGGAACCTGAAGGAGGTCACGACCAACGGCGACCGCGAGGTCACCTTCCACCTCGGCCAGCCGCAGCCCTCCTTCCTGGTGCTGCTCGCCTCTGGCTACAGCCCGGTCTATTCCTGCCACGTGCCGACAGCGCAGATGCGCACCAAGCCGGTCGGCACCGGCCCCTTCAAGCTTGCCGAGTTCAAGCAGAAGGAGATCATCAAGCTCGCGCGCAACCCCGACTACTTCAAGAAGGGCAAGCCCTACCTCGACGCGATCGAGATCCCGATCGTGCCGGCCCGCGCCACGGCGATCCTGGGCTTCGTCACGGGCCGCTACGACATGACGGCGCCCTATGCCGTCACCATTCCGCTGCTCAAGGACGTCAAGGCGCAGTCGGCCCAGGCGATCTGCGAGGTGGCGGCGATGAACAACAACACCAACCTGATCGTCAACCGCGACGCGGCGCCCTTCAACAACGCCGACGTCCGCCGCGCCCTGCTGCTCAGCCTCGACCGCAAGACCTTCATCGATGTCATCAACCAGGGCGAGGCCCACATCGGCGGCGTCATGGAGCCGGCGCCCAACGGCGTCTGGGGCCTGCCCAAGGAGCTCTACGACACGGTGCCGGGCTATGGGCCCGACCTCGAAAAGAACCGTGCCGAAGGCCGCGAGATCATGAAGAAGCTGGGCTACGGGCCCGACAACAGGCTCAAGCTCAAGGTCGCGACCCGCAACCACCTGCTCTACCGCGACCCCGCGGTGCTGCTGATCGACCAGCTCAAGGAGGTCTACCTCGAAGGCGAACTCGAACTGGTCGACACCGCCATCTGGTTCACCAAGATCGCGCGCAAGGACTACTCGGTCGGCCTCAACACCACCGGCAACGGCGTCGACGATCCCGACCAGACCTACTTCGAGAACTACGCCTGCAAGTCGGAACGCAACTACACCGGCTACTGCAACCCCGAGATCGAGAAGCTCTTCGCCCTGCAGTCGGGCGAGCGCGATCCCGAGAAACGCAAGAAGATCGTCTGGGACATCGACCGCAAGTTGCTCGAGGACGGCGCCCGACCGGTCATCATGTGGAACGCCTCGGCAAGCTGCTGGCACCCCTACGTGAAGGGCTTCAGGCCGATGGTGAACAGCCTCTACAACGGCGCGCGCTTCGAGCAGGTGTGGCTCGACAAATAGAGCGACTTTTCAGACACGAGTTGTCCAGAATGTGTCTGTCTGAAAATTCGCAAAGCGCCGGCCGGTTTGAACCGGACGCGGGCCGCCACCGGCCACGAAAAAGGCCGCTCCGGGCAAGTGACCGGGCGGCCTGCGCAATAGATGGACATCGTGGCGACGATATCAGGAATATAGCCCTAAACCTGCTGAACTTGCATCTTCAGATCAGCCCACCAGTTCAAACCTGTCGACGTCGACCAAGCCGCAGTCGGTGATGCGGAGGTGCGGGATCACCGGGAGCGGCAGGAAGGCCATCTGCAGGAAGGGCTCGTGCAGGGTCGTGCCGAGGCCGCGCACGGCGGCACGGAGCGCCCGCAGTCCCTGCTCCACTTCCTCGAACGGCCGGTCGCACATCAGCCCGGCGATGGGCAGCGCCAGCTCGGCCACCACCTTGCCGCCCGCGGCAGCCGCAAAGCCGCCCTTCAGCTCGATCAGCCGGTTCACGGCCACGGCCATGTCGGCATCGTTGCAGCCGATGACGCAGACATTGTGGCTGTCGTGGCCGATCGACGAGGCGATGGCGCCGCGGGTGATGCCGAACCCCTTGACGAACCCGCGCCCGACCCTTCCCTCGGTATTGTGCCGGCCGAGCACCGCCACCTTGAGCACGTCGGAGGCGACATCGGCCACCAGCGCGCCGTCACGACGCGCCACCGGGACCGAGAGACGGTCGGTCAGGATCTGGCCCGGCCGCACGCCGATCACCGGCGGCGAAACTGTACCGCTCGCCGGCACGCGGAACGTCTCGGCCGTCACTGACCGCAGTTTCATCGACTCGAGCCCGACCAGGGGCACATCCGGCCGTGTCTTAAATCGATCCGGCGTCACCAGGCTCCCGCGGCAGATCACGCTCTGCACCGCGCAGGTTTCCAAATCTTTCAGCAGCACGAGATCGGCGCGCTGGCCCGGCGCCACCAGGCCGCGATCGAACAAGCCGAAATGCCGGGCCGCCGACCAGGTGGCAGCGCGATAGGCGTTGAGCGGTTTCACGCCCTTCCGGATGGCGGCGCGGATCAGGTAGTCGACATGGCCCTCCTCGGCGATGTCGAGAGGGTTGCGGTCGTCGGTGCAGAAGGCCAGGAACGGCGCGCGCTCGGTGGTGATCAGCTCGGCCAGCGCCGCGAGATCCTTGGAGACCGTGCCCTCGCGCACCAGGATCTGCATGCCCTTGCGCAGCTTTTCGCGCGCTTCCTCAGCCGACGTCGTCTCGTGGCAGTTGCGCACGCCGGCCGCGATATAGGCGTTGAGATCGTAGGACGAGAGCAGCGGCGAATGGCCGTCGATCTGCACGTCCGAAAACGCCGCGAGTTTCCTCAGCACCTTGGGATCGCGCGCCAGCACCCCAGGCACGTTCATGAACTCGGCCAGCCCCAGCACCTTGGGATGATGCTTGAACGGCAGCAGGTCCTCCGCCTCCAGGGTCGCACCCGAGGTTTCGAGATGGCTCGACGGCACGCACGACGAGAGTTGCACGCGCAGATCCATCACCGTGACCGCGGCGCACTCCAGAAAATACTTCAGCCCCGGGATGCCCAGCACGTTGCTGATCTCGTGCGGATCGCAGATCGCCGTGGTGGTGCCGCGCGGCACGACGCAGCGGTCGAACTCCAGCGGCGTTACGAGCGTCGACTCGCAATGGACGTGGGCGTCGATGAAGCCCGGCACGGCGATGAGCCCGCGCCCGTCGATCTCGGTGGCGCCTTTATAGGTCTCGTGGGTGCCGACGATGCGGTCGCCGGCGATGGCGATGTCGCCCACGCGAATCTCGCCCGAGGTGAGGTCGAGAATGCCGACTTCCTTGATCACGAGGTCGGCCGGCGACTGGCCACGCGCCTGCTCGATGATGTCGGAGAGTTGGCTTTCCGAAAGGAACTCACGCATCCGAATCAGATAGGACTCGCCCGGAGGATTGGCAATGGGGAGTACCGACCTCGATAGTCCTCAGCGCGCGAGAGTGCCTCTGTAAGTAATGACGTGCCCGTCCGGAACGACGAGATCGGCTCGCGGGACACCGTTGGCCGCGGCCTTGAGACCATAGGTTTCGGGCTGGGCCGACGCCGGCGCCTTTGCGGCAATGAGCGTGATGATCCATGTGCCATCCGGATCCTTGGCCTTTGCCGTCTCGAAGTACTTGCCGCCAAGTTCCACCCAGTACTTGCCGGCACTCAGCGACTTCAGCATGAACTCGCCCTTGGCGTTGGTCGTGGCCTGGACGAGCACGAGACCGCTCGGGTTCATCCTGACCGCGATGTCGATGCCGGGCATGGGGTCGGCCGCCCGGACGCCCGTGATGGGCGCGACGGCAGACGCCAGCGCGAACAGCAGGGCGAAAAGCGAATTGCCGGACATCGAGTTACTCCGCAACCATCCGCGCCGATCGGCATGACACATTGCACACTGCACGCCCGAATCGACACCGATCTTCCCGGCAATACTAGCGTTTGCCACGAGGCGCTGACAGATCAAACACCATCCCGCCGCTTCGCGATCTCCCGGATTCCGCTACTCTCGTTGCGTCCAACCGTGGCCGCCGCCCAGGAGAGAAGTTCCGTGCCCCACCCCGACATCTCGCGCATTCCCAACAAAGTCCTGCCCAGCAAATCGGCGGTGTCGATCTACCGCTTCCCCGGCGGCGGCGGGCTGCTCAATGCCGTGGCGACCTCGCCCGACAAATCGCTCGACCTGCCCGGCCAGACCGCCGCGACGCTGGCGGCGCTCGACGCGCACCTGAAGAACGCCGGCATCGACCGCACGCGAATCCTGCGTGCCGACGTGGTGGTGACCGACCATGACCAGAAGCCCGCCTTCGACCGCGTGTGGGCCGCGTGGATGCCCGACGGTGAAGGGCCGGTGCGCTCGTTCGTGCAATCGGTCATGCCCGAGGGCGACCTGATCGAAATCCTGATTACGGCGGCGCTGCCGGCCTAGCCGTTCGCCTCAGCCGTGGCGCGCAACGAGGTGGCCCAGGAGCGTGACCAGCGCAAAGGCCGCGACCGCGCCCCCAATGGCGCCCAACACAGCCAGGCCGATACGGCGCACGTGGCGGCGCACGCGGCGGCCCCGCCCTATGGCCGCCGGCATGTACTCTTCCCCAATCTCACGCAGATAGAACGTCGACGTGCCGTACCACCAGCCGACCCCGGTTCCCCCGAGGACAAGGGCTCCAATCAGGCCCCAGATGATGAAGATCAGGCTGCTCATGCCACTTTCTGTTTTCGGACGGCAGGGGCGGTGACGCGAGACCAGGCGAGCGATGGCAATTTCAGTGCCTCCCGGCAGCGCGGTCAATGGCTGTGATCTCACCGTCTACAGGGGAATTCACGCTCCTCGAAAAGGCCGCTCGCCGGCCTCGGCCTGGACGATGCCGCCCGATCCTCCCCGAGCCAAAGCGTTCCGCCTCGCGAGCACCTGGCGCATAGCCTGCCGCGGCCCGCAGCGGCTAGGATGCCGGCTGCCATCGCCGGCGTGCCGGGAACCCCCGGGAAGCCCCGGAAAACCTAGTAGAGAGGGTCGTCGTGACACTGCCGCTGGAAGGAGTTCGCGTCATCGAGGTGGGCCAGGCGCTGGCCGGGCCGCTGGCCGGCGTGCTGCTGGCCGACATGGGCGCCGACGTGATCAAGATCGAGAAGCCCGACGGCGGCGACGATGCGCGCATCTGGGGCCCTCCGTTCGGTCCCGACGGCGAGACCTCGCTCTATTTCTATTCACAGAACCGCAACAAACGCTCGGTCGTGCTCGACCTCAAGCTGGCGGCCGACATCGACAAGCTGCACAGGCTTTGCGAGACGGCGGATATCCTGATCCAGAATTTGCGTCCCGGCGTCGTCGACGAGGTCGGCATCGGCCCTGAATCGATGCTGCTCCGCCATCCGCGCCTCATCTACTGCTCGATCTGGGCCTTCGGCTACCAGGGGCCGCTCCGCATGAAGCCCGCGTTCGATCCGCTGCTCCAGGCCTATGGCGGCATGATGAGCGTGACCGGCCGGCCGGAAGATCCGCCGACTTTCTGTGGCGCCTCGATCAACGACAAGGCGACCGGCATGTTTTGCACGATCGGCGCGCTGGCGGCGCTGCGTCTGCGCGACAAGACGGGCAAGGGCTGCCTGGTCGATACCTCGCTGTTCGACTCGGCGGTGCACTGGGTCGAGGGCCAGGTGAACTCCTATCTCTACAACGGCTCCGTCTCCAAGCGGCACGGCACCGGCAGCCCGGTGATCGTGCCCTACCAGACGTTCGACACGGCGGACCATCCGATCTGCCTGGCGCCGGGCAACGACCGGCTGTGGGCGCGCTGCGCCACGGTGCTGGGACGGCCCGAGTGGGCCACCGATCCCAAGTTCGCGAGGAGCGCGCAGCGCGTCGCCCACAAGGCCGAGCTGCTGCCGATGATCGCCGAAGCGCTGAAGCACAAGCCGCGCGCGCACTGGCTGGAGGCGATGGAAACGGCCGGCGTGCCCTGTGCGGCGGTGAACGATATCGGCGAACTGGCCGGGACCGAGCAGATGGCCGCGTCCAAGCTGATCCAGCAATTGCCCGGGGGTCCCAAGGTGGTCGGCCTGCCGATCGCCTTCGACCATGTGCGACCGCACTCGCCGCGGTCTGCCCCGACGCTGGGCGAGCATACGGACGAAGTGCTGGGGTCGCTTCCCAAGTGACCGCCTCCTCTCCTCTCGCGGCCCCCCTTGCCGCACCCCTTGCCGCACCTTGGCGCATCGGCGTCGATGTCGGCGGCACATTCACCGACATGGTGCTGCGCGATTCGGCGGGTGCGGTGCGCATCTTCAAGGCACCGTCGGTGCCGGCAGACCCCAGCGAAGGCGTGCTGGGCGTGCTGCGGCTGGCGGCCCAACAGCTCGATATCAGCCTGACGGCGCTGCTGCGCGACTGCGCGCTGTTCGTCCACGGGTCGACCGTGGCCACCAACACCATCCTGGAGAAAAAAGGCGCCAGGGTCGGGATGCTGACGACGGAGGGCTTTCGCGATTCACTCGAAATCCGCCGCGGCATCCGCGACAACCAGTGGGATCATCGCGCGCCGTTCCCCGAGGTGCTGGTACCGCGCTATCTGCGCCTGCCGGTCCGGGGCCGAATCGGCGCCGACGGCAAAGAACTGGCGGCGCTGGCGCTTGAGGACGTGGATGCAGCGGCCAAGGTTTTTGCGTCTGAGGGCGTCGAGTCGGTCGCCGTCTGCCTGTTCAATTCCTTCCTCAACGGCGCGCACGAGCGCGCGGTCGGCAGCCAACTCGCGAAAGGCTGGCCAGGCACCGGAAGTGCCAAGTGGGTGTCGCTGTCGAGCGACGTGATGCCGACCATGGGCGAGTACGAGCGCGGCTCGACTGCCGTGGTGAACGCCTATGTGGCGCCCAAGGTGACGAGCTACCTGCGCGCGCTGGACGAACAGCTCCGCCAGTTCGGCCTGCCGCGCTCGCTGCTGCTCCTGCAGAGCAACGGCGGCGCGGTCTCGGTCGACCAGGTGGCGGCGCGGCCGGTGATGCTGGTCCTGTCGGGCCCCGCGGCCGGTGTCGGCGCGCTGAAGGGCTGCGCGGCACCGGGCGAGAAGGCCAACCTGATCTCGATGGAGATCGGCGGCACCAGTTGCGATGTCATGGTGATGGCTAGAGGCGACGTGCCGGTGACGGACGAGCTCCTGATCGACGGCTATCACCTTACGACACCGTCGGTGGAGATTCATACCGTCGGCGCGGGCGGCGGCACGGTCGCCTGGGTCGACGATGCGGGATTGCTGCATGTCGGGCCGCAGGGCGCCGGTGCGCGGCCCGGCCCCGCGGCCTATGGGCTGGGTGGCGAGAACCCGACCGTCACCGACGCGCAGCTCGTGCTGGGCCGGCTGCGTCCCGGCCCGCTGGCCGGCGGCGCCGTCACGCTCGATGGCGCGCTCGCGCGCAAGGCGGTCGAGACCAAACTTGCGAAGCCGCTCGGCCTCTCGGTCGAGGACGCGGCGGCCGGCGTCATCCGGCTTCTGGAGCAGAATCTCCTGCATGCGGTGGAACGGCTCAGCATCGAGCGTGGCCACAACCCCGCGACCTTCACGCTTGTCGCCGCCGGCGGTGCCGGGCCGATGCACGGCACCGCCGTCGCGCGGGCGCTGGGCTGCCGCCGCACCCTGCTGCCGCGCGCTGCCGGCGCCTTCTGCGCCATGGGCATGCTGCAGTCCGATGTGCGGCAGGATTACCTGCAGGTGTTCCTGGCCGATCTCGACAAGGCCGAGGCTGCGTCTCTGGAAGCCGGCTTCGCCCAGATCGAGGCGCGGGCCCGCGAGGCGCTGGCCAGGGACGGGTTCGGCGCCGATGCCGTGGTGATCGAACGCGAGGCGGATCTGCGTTACGACGGCCAGCAATGGCCCGTGCGCGTGAGTATTGGCGCCGCTTTCGACGCCGGGGCTGCGCGAAAGGCCTTCGAGACGGAGCACCAACGGCTGTTCGGCCACATCCAGCCCGGCGGTCGTATCGACATCACGGCCCTCAGGGTCGTGGGTCGCGGCCGGCTCGATTGGACGCCGCCGGCCGCGCGGCCGCCGCAAGTGGGCACGCCCAAGCCGCGCGAGACGCGCAAGGTCTGGATCGATCCCGCCTCGGGCTGGCGCGACGTGCCGATCTATGACGGCGCCGATCTGGCGCCCGGGTGCCGTTTGAAAGGCCCATTGTTGGTAGAAGAGCGCACGACCACCGCGTTCGTGGGCCCTGCCGATACGCTCGAAGTCGATGCACGCGACGATTTCCTCGTTCACGTCGGTACAGCAAGGGGTGCCTCATGAGCCCCGCCCTCGATCCCGTCACCTTGGCGCTGGTGCAGAACCGGCTCGACCATATCTCGCACCAGATGGGCTGGGTGATGACGCGCACGGCGCGCTCGCCGATCTTCAGCCAGAGCCACGATTTCTCCTGCTTCATCGCCGACGCGCGCGGCACTCTGATCAGCCAGGCCGACGGCATTCCGATCCATACCGGCGGCGGCGGCTTCGCCGTGCGCGCCATCCTGCGCGACTTCAAGGACTCCATAGAGCCCGAGGACGTGTTCCTGCTGAACGATCCCTACACGGCCGGTGGCAACCACCTGCCGGACTGGGTGATCGCGCGGCCGGTGTTCGTGGCGGGCAAGCTCGTGGCCTTCGCCTGCAACCGTGCCCACCAGGCCGACATCGGCGGCGGGGCGGCCGGCACCTACAATTCGGCGGCGACCGAGATCTTCCACGAAGGCATCCGGCTGCCGGTGTTGAAGCTGATCGAGAGTGGAAAAGTCCGCGACGACCTGTGGCGCCTGCTGCTGCTCAACACCCGCCTGCCCGAGGCGTTGGACGGCGACCTCCGCGCCATGATCGGCTCGACCCGCATCGGCGCGGAGCGGCTGGCGCTGCTGGTCGAGGAGCTGGGCGGCGACGAGGCCGACGCATTCTTCGAGGGCGTGCTCGATCACGCCGACCGCCGCTTCCGCACCTGCATCGACCGCCTGGCCCAGGGCGTGTGGCGCGCCGAGGAGCCGGTCGACAACGACTGTTTCGAGCCGATCGACGGCCGCATCGCGGTCACGATCACGGTCAAGGACCAGCGGATGATCGTCGACTTCGCGGGCACCAGCCCTCAGATCCGCGGCTTCAAGAACAGTTCGATCGCCAACTCGACCTCGGCCGTGTTCATGTCGCTGGCCTCGTTCTTCGAGCCCGACCTGCCCAAGAACGAGGGCGCCTTCCGCAGTGTCGAAATCCGGCTGCCCGAGGGCACCCTGGTGAATGCACGGCCGCCGGCGCCGATGACCATGAACACCGTGTTCGTGGCGCACGAGATCATCCACGCGATGTGGAAGGCGCTCGCCCAGGCGTTGCCCGAGCGCGCCTCGGCCGGCTGGTCGAAGGCGGTGCATGCGGTGACGGCGGGCCTGCGTCCGGATGGCGGCCGCTACGTGATGTACCAGTGGGCCGGCGCCCCGGCCGGCGGCGGCGTCGAGGGCCGCGACGGCTTCCACCTGATCGGCCATCTGATCACCCTGGGCGGGCTCACGCTGCCCAACCTGGAAACCTACGAGCAGCTCTATCCCGTGCGCTTCAAGCGGCAGGAGCTGCGCTGCGACACGGCGGGTGCCGGCCGCTTCCGCGGCGGCGCCGGCTGCGACTACGAGGTCGAGATTTTTACCCCGGCCGACTATGCCTTCCGTGGCGAGGGCGTCGGCGCGCCGTCGAGCTTCGGCGTCGAGGGCGGCCAGGCCGGCGCGGGCGGCGAAGTGATCGTCACCCTGGCCGACGGCAAGCAAATCCAGGCGCCCAAGTACGGCGTCGAGCGCCATGGCGCCGGCAGCTATCGTGCCCTGTCGCCGGGCGGCGGCGGCTACGGCGATCCGCGCACGCGCGATCCCGCCCGTGTCCTGCGCGACGTGCGCGATGGCATCGTGAGCGCCTCGGGCGCCGAACGGGACTATGCGGTGGCGATCGCCGCCGACGGACGCAGCATCGACCAGAAACGCACCAATCAATTGAGAGGGAAAACGCCATGATCCAACGCCGTTCATTCGTCGCGGGCACCGCCATCGCCATCGCGCTGCCGTCGCTCGTCCATGCCCAGGCCTCTGGCGGGCAGATCCGGCTGGTCGTGCCCTACGGTCCGGGCGGCTCGACCGACACGGCGGGTCGCGTGCTGGCGGAGCGGATGTCGTCCGACATGGGCAAGACGATCGTCGTCGAGAACCGCCCGGGTGGCGGCACGATGGTCGGCATGGTGAACGTCGCCAAGAGCAAGCCCGACGGCACCAGCCTCATGGTGCTGACGACGACGGCGGCGCTGCAGCCGGCGTTCGACATCCCCATGCAGATCGACCCGCAGAAGGATCTCGCGCCGATCGCGCAGCTCGCCGACATCCCCTGCGTGCTCGCCGTCAATGCCAACAACCCCGCCAAGACCTTCGCCGAGTTCATCGAATGGGTGAAGGCGCAGCCGGGGCCGGTGCATTATTCGACCTCGAGCACCGGCGGCCTGCCGCATCTCTGGGGCGAGGTCATCGCCACGCGCACCAACGGCAAGCTGCAGCACATCCCCTACAAGGCCGCCGCCGAGGCGCTGCGCGACGCGGTCGCGGGCCACGTCCCGGCCTTCGTCGACGTCACCACCCCGGTCGACGCGCAGATCCGCGCCGGCACGATGCGTGGCCTGCTGTGCGGCGCCAAGGCCCGCGTCGCCAACATTCCGAACGTGCCGATCGCCAGCGAACTCGGCGTGCCGGAGCTCGAGGCCGCGGTGTATTTCGGCGTGGCGACGACGGCGGGCACGCCGCCGGAGATCATCCAGCAGCTCAACGCGGCCGTGAACGCTGCGCTCAAGGTCGAGGCGGTACGAGAGCGGCTGACGTCGCTCGGCTTCATCCCGACCGGCGGCACGCCGGAGGCGTACGCCAAGCGCCTGGCCGACGAGACCGTGCGCTGGCGGAAGGTCATCAAGGCGGCCGGTATCCAGCCGCCGGCCTAGTCCGGCGGCGCCTCCGCCCGGAAGTTGTCCCAGCCGCCGCGCGACGGTGTAGCGTAACGGCCATCCGCGCCGGGCGCCGACGTGCAAGCGGCGAGCGCCAGGAGGGCGACTATCAGGACCAGCAGTCTCGTCATGGTCGGGACCTCATTTTGTCGAGGTCGATTAGGCCAATGCGGCGTGACCGTGCCTTGACCTGGCGCAAGCGGCAGAGGGCGGCTGGCCCGGCCCCGTCCGGACGCGCTAAAAATGCACATGGCCGACCTCATCAAGACCCTACTCACCCTGGTCCTCTCCAACTTCCCGCTGAGCTGCCTGGTGCTGGGTGGCCTCGTGGCCCTTGCGGCGATGGCGCGCGCGCCGCGACCACTGCGGCGCGAGGCCGTGGTCGAGAAGCTGCTGGCCTGGCACGTCTTCTTCGCCATCGGCGTGAGCTATCTCTACAACTTCGTCTGCCACGTCTTCTTCGGGCGGTTCACCGCGGCCTACATCGGCTGGGCCGACAGCCCCTTTCAGTTCGAGGTCGGCACGGCGAGCCTGGGCTTCGCGGTCGTGGGTTTCGTCGCTGCCTTCCGGAGCTTCGATCTCCGGCTAGCGGCTGTGCTGGGCAGCGCCGTCTTCCTGCTGGGCGCGGCGGCGGGCCATGTCCATCAGATGGTGACGGCGCACAATTTCGCGCCGGGCAATGCCGGCTCGATCTTCTACACCGACATCGCGGTACCGCTGATCGGGCTCGGGCTGCTCTGGGTACAGCACCGCTGGGGGCGGCCACTGGTCTGAAGGGAGCGGCCCGACGCCACCGCCGCGCGGACAGTCGACCTACTGCCTGCAGCGCCGCCGGACCGCAGCGATGGCCTTGCCGGCATCGCCGGCCTTGAGCTCGACGGTAGCCGCACCGTCGAAGTCGCTGCCGCCAGCCTTCTCTGTCAGCAGATCGAAACGCAGCATCAGGCGCGCACCGCGCTCGAAGCGCTCCGCCAGTCCCGGCGACAGGGCCGGCAGTACGCCGTCGGTCCGGTCGGCGATCACCGCGAAGTCGCCAGCGAAGAACAGCTTTGCCGGATAGGCAACGCCATCGATCTCGAGCCGCAGCTGCGGATCGTCCTTGAGCTGCTCGCGGCGTGCGCCGACCGGGAGCAATGGCCGCTCACCGTCGACATAGAGCTGAAGCTGCAGGGTGCGCACGCCAGATACCACTTCGCATGCCAGCACCAGCACCGTCACATTGACCGTGGTCGAGGTCGGGGCGGACACGGCGTAGAGCGTCTGGCCCTCTCCTTCGCGCAGCGTCCAGCCGGCGCTCCCGCCCGGCGGATCGGCGGCACCCGCGATCAGCACAGCCCACAGCAGAAAGACGTCGGCTGCGACGAACAGTGTGACAGCCGCGATCAGCACGAAATGCCAAGCTCGCCAAGGTCGCCCCATTGGCTTTCCTGTCAGGTTCGAAGGCGTTTCCATGGCGCTTCATCGGTCGGCACGGCACCGGCCGCCATGATCTGGGTCAATCGAGCCCGTTGCCGCCGTAGAGCCATTCGAGCGTGTCGAGCCACTGGTCCTGGCTCTTGGCCTTCATCAGGACGTCGCGCAGCGCCGCGTGCGGGCCGGCCGGGTGATAGACGTGATCGCCCATGGCGCGCGACATCAGCTGGACTCGCGCGGTGCGCAGCACGCGGCGGGTCTTGTAGGTGGCAAGGCCGGTTTCGAGCGAGTCGTAGCGCGACAGCGAATCAGCCAGGCAGACCGCATCCTCCATCGCCATGCAGGCGCCCTGCGCCATGTACTGCATCATAGGGTGCGCGGCGTCGCCCAGCAGCGCCACGCGGCCGTCGATCCATCGGTCGATCGGATCGCGGTCGCACAGCACCCACATGTGCCAGTCCTTGCCGTGGCGGATGATGTTCTGCGCGCGCTCGCAGACGTGGGTGAAGCCCTTGCGCACCTCCTCGACCGGCACCGGCTTGCCGGCCACCGGTTCGGGGGCGTGATTGTGGTAGGTGACGACGAGGTTGAAGACCTTCCAGCCCGACAGCGGGTAGTGGACGATGTGGCACTTGGGGCCGGCCCACAAGGTGGCGGCGTTCCAACGCAGATCCTCGGGCATCTGCTCCAGCGGGATTACCGAGCGATAGGTGGTGTGGCCCGACACGCGCGGCGCCCCATCGCCCGCGACCTGGCCACGGATGTTGGACCACAGGCCGTCAGCGCCGATCAGCGCCCGGCCCTTCACTGTGCTGCCATCCGAGAGGCGCGCCGTGACGCTCTTGCCGTCCTGGTCGTAGCCTGTGACTTCGCTGTGGGTACGCAGATCGATCAACGCATGATCGTTGCAGGCTTTCAGCAGCACGCCGTGCAAATCGCCGCGATGGACCACGGCGTAGGGATTGCCGAAGCGGGCGCGGAATTCAGCTCCAAGGTCGATATGGGTGATCTCACCGTCGGCGAGAGCGTCCATCAGGCGGAGACTGTCGATATAGACCGCCATCCCGCGGGCCGCCTCGCCCACGCCCAGTCGATCGAAACAGTGGAAGGCGTTGGGTCCAAGCTGGATGCCGGCGCCGATCTCGCCAAGCTTCGAGGCCTTCTCCAGGACCAGCGAGGCGATGCCCTTCTGGGCCAGAGCCAGCGCGGCCGCTAGACCGCCGATGCCGCCGCCGGCGATGAGGACTCTATCTTGGACCACCCACAACCTTCTCATCATGCAGCCGGGCAATCTCGTGCGCCGGCAGGCCGAGGATAGCGGAAAGGATCTCGTCCGTATGCTGGCCCAGCGTCGGCGCACCCACCGGCGGTTGGCGCGCCACGGCGTCGAACTGCAGGGGCGAGCCCGCCACCGGATAGCGGCCGATGCCGGGCTGGTCGAGCACGGTAAACAAAGGGTTATCCTGCACGGCGTCCTTGTCGGTCGCCAGCTCACGGAACGTCTGATACGGGGCCCACAAGGCGCCCGCCTTCTTCAAGGCCGCGCCCACGTCGGCAGCCGTATGGGCGGCCACCCACGGCTCGATCACGGCACAGAGCCGGGCCCGGGCATTCCAGCGGCCGGCATCGCTCTTGAGGTCGACGCCGGTCTCGGCCTCGATCTTCTTGAAGGCGGTCGCAAAGCCGCCGGCCGCCGCCAAGGCATCGACATGGCGGTCGGAGAAGATGCAGATCATGACGAAGCGGCCGTCGCTGGTCCTGAAGTCGCGGCCGAAGGTGCCGAAGATCTCGTTGCCGTAGCGCGGCCGGTCGACGTCGTTGACCACGGCCTCGCCCAGATAACCCAGCGCCGATGTCACCGAGAGCGCCATGTCCTGCAGCGGCAACACGATCCGTTGCCCCTGCCCCGTCATGCGGCGATGCCGCTC
Organism: Reyranella massiliensis 521; assembly: GCA_945862125.1. Lineage (GTDB taxonomy): Bacteria > Pseudomonadota > Alphaproteobacteria > Reyranellales > Reyranellaceae > Reyranella > Reyranella massiliensis_A. Next base: position 8,264 of record CAMAYC010000001.1, on the reverse strand, counting down.
GGCGGCCAGGATCGCCATGGCGCCGGCATAGGCGGTGGCGAGATCCCAGGGCGGCGCCACGGCGTTGACCGGGCCGTCATGACCGACCGGGCCGGTGACCATGGGAAAGCCCGTGATGGCGTTGATCGTGTAGTCGACATTCGCCGTGCCGTGCCGATCGCCCACGATGTTGAGTGCGATCAGATCGGCGCGCTTCTTCGACAGCTCCTCATAGGCGAGCCAGCCGCGCGCCGGCATGTTGGTGGTGAAGATGCCGGCCCCCTCGCCCGGCGCAGTGATCAGCGCCGCGAGCAATTCGCGCCCCTTCGGACTGCGCAGGTCGACGGCAATCGAGCGCTTGCCCTTGTTGAGACCGGCCCAATAGATCGAGCGCCCTTCCTTCGTGATCGGCCAGCGGTCGTTGTCGAGGCCGCCCTTGATGTCGTCGAAGCGGATCACTTCGGCGCCCAATTGTGCGAGCGCCATGCCGCCCAGTGGCGCGGCGATGAAAGCCGAACCTTCGACGATGCGAAGGCCGGCGAGAATTCCTGTCATTTGACCTGTCCTGTAGCGGCGCGCTCGGCCGGGAGATTGTTCTTGCGCTTGTCGAGCCACCAGCCGTACTCGGGATTCCACATGCTGAAATCCGCATCGCAGCCCAGCTCCTGCGCGGCATGGACCGGCCAGAAAGGATTGTAGAGCGCCTGGCGGCCGATCGCGATCAGGTCGGCGTCGCCGGATTGCAGGATCGCCTCCGCCTGCGGTCCGTCGAGGATCAGGCCGACCGCCATGGTCGGAATCTTCGCGCCACGTTTTACTGCCGCTGCGAACGGTACCTGAAAACCGAGCGCACGCTTCACCGGTAGCGCCGTCGAGAGGCCCGTGAGGCCGCCCGACGAGGTGTCGATCACGTCGATTCCAAGCGCCTTCAGCTCCTGCGCGTAGGCCACCGTATCCTCGACGTCCCAGCCGCCGCCGCCATCCACCGCCGAGACGCGGATGAACATCGGCTTGTGCTCGGGCCAGTTCTCGCGCACGGCCTTGGCCGCCGCGAGCGGGAACTTCATGCGCCCGGCGCGGTCGCCGCCGTACTGATCGTTGCGCTTGTTGCTGAGCGGCGAGAGGAACTGCGCCAGCAGATAGCCGTGCGCACCATGAATCTCGATGATGTCGTAGCCCGCCGCATCAGCACGGCGGGCGGCCTCGCCGAATTTCCTGATGATGTTGTCCATCCCCGCGACGTCGAGCGCCGCCGGCTGCTCCGAGTAACGCTCGCCCGCCGAGAGCGCGGACGGCCCGTAGACCTGCCAGCGCTCCCAGCCCGCGCCCTTCGGTCCGAACTCGTCCGGCTTGTCGAACTGACGCGGCGAGGAGGCCTTGCGGCCGGCATGGGTGATCTGCGTGGCAGCGAGCGAGCCCTCCTGCTGGATGAACCGCGTCATCCGCTTGTGACCCTCGATCTGGCCGTCGTCCCACATGCCGAGATCGCCCTGTGTCACGCGGCCTTCCGGCACGACGGCGCAGTTCTCGGTGAAAATGATGCCGAACTTGCCGAGCGCGAACTTGCCGAGATGGACCAGGTGATAGTCGTTCACCAGCCCGTCGGTGGCGCGGTATTGGACCATCGGCGAGACGACGCTGCGGTTCTGCGCGACCACGGAGCGCATCTTGAACGGCGTGAACAGAAGCGGTTTGGACACTCTAAACTCCCACAGCGAAACGGGTGAACATAGACCGGACCGCCTCCCTGAGCCTATCCTCCCGCCATGTTTGACCTCGTCATCCGAAACGGAACCGTGATCGACGGCTCGGGCGCCCCGCGCCGCGTCGCCGATGTCGCTGTGCAAGATGGAAGGATCGCCGCCGTCGGTGCCAGGCTCGGCGCCGCCCGACGCGAGGTCGACGCGTCAGGCCTGATCGTGGCGCCTGGGTTCGTCGACATCCATACGCACTACGACGGCCAGGCGACCTGGGACCCATTCGTCACGCCGAGTTCCTGGCATGGCGTCACCACCACCGTGTTCGGCAATTGCGGCGTCGGCTTCGCCCCGGTGCGGCCGGGGGCCTCGGCCTACCTGATCAACCTGATGGAAGGTGTCGAGGACATTCCCGGGACGGTGCTGAGCGAGGGCGTGAAGTTCAACTGGGAGTCCTTTCCCGACTATCTCGATGCCCTGGGCTCGATGACCCGCGCCGTCGACGTGGCGGCGCAGTTGCCGCATGGCGCACTGCGCTTCTACGTCATGGGCGATCGCGGCGCCGAGCATGATGCGATCCCGAGCGAACGCGAGATCGAGGAGATGGCGCGCCTCACCGAGGAAGCACTGCGCGCCGGCGCCATGGGCTTCACGACCTCGCGCACCACCAAGCACAAGGCCCGTGACGGACGCTTCACGCCCTCGCTCTCGGCGCGCGAGGCCGAGCTCTTGGGTATCGCACAAGGCATCAAGCGGGCCGGCCGCGGCGTGATCGAGGTCAACTCCGACTTCGGCCCCGGCGAATTCGAGGCGCTGGAAGCGGCGGCGACGCTGGCGGGCCGCCCGCTCTCCTGCCTGCTGGTCCAGGTCGATGCCCAGCCCGACCTGTGGCGCGAAACGCTGGCCAACATCCATCGCATGCGCGCCGCCGGCCACGAGGCCAATGCGCAGGTGGGCTCGCGGCCGATCGGCGTGATCATGGGACTTGAGACCACCGTCCATCCGTTTGCCGCCCATCCGGTGTGGCGCGAGCTGCGCGATCTCACGCCGGCCGCGCGCTACCAGCGCCTGGCCACCGATGCCGATCTGCGCCGGCGCCTGCTCGCCCCGCGGGTCGGCGGAGCCCCGGCGTACATGGGCGAGACGTTCCACAAAATGTTTCCCATCGGCGACCGGCCCGACTACGAGCCCGATCTCGCCAACTCGGTCGCCGCTATTGCCGAACGCTCCGGCCGCACGCCACAGGACATCGCCCTCGAGGCGATCCTGGCGCAGGGCGGCAAGGGGCTGATGATGCTGCCGTTCGAGAACTACTCGGCCGGCAGCCTCGACGTGGTGCACGAGATGATCACGGACCCGGCCACCGTCCTGGGCGTGGCCGACGGTGGCGCCCATGTCGGCGTGATCTGCGACGCTTCCTCCCCGACTTCGCTGCTGACCCTGTGGGGCCGCGACCGCACCAGAGGGCCGAGGCTCAGTCTCGAATTCCTGGTCGCCAAGCAGACGCGCGGCACGGCGCTGTCCTACGGCCTCGCCGATCGCGGCCTGCTGACGCCGGGCCACAAGGCCGACATCAACGTGATCGACTTCGACGCGCTTTCCTTGAAGCGGCCCGAAGTGGTCTACGACCTGCCGGCCGGCGGACGCCGCCTGATCCAGCGCGCCTCGGGCTATCGCCACACCTTCGTGTCGGGTGTCGAGACGGTACAGAACGACGAGTTGACTGGCGAACGGCCGGGCAGGCTTGTGCGCGGAGCGCAGGCTCCCGTCTAGGGTCCGTGGTCGCGACCGGGCAAACTCCCTGCCCCGGTCCTCGGCAAAGTCCCACACCTCTTTTCACGACCACGAGGGCCGTTCGACGCCGTGTTTGCTCGGCTTTCTCGCACTATTTGTGGACGCCTGAATGTAACGCGTTCTGTCCGGAATCATGTCGCAAACCGGCTGCCCGGACCGACGTTCGCCGTCGGCATTCGTTTGCTCTTTGGGTCTCGATCGTTTCTCAACGGCATGGTCAGGACCATGCCAAGGCGCGGCGCTCTCTGAAGAGCTTTGGGGGCACGCCGGGGGAGTTCCGGCGGCAGGGACGCCTTGAATTCAATGACTCGCCGCTCGACCTTTCGGGACGGACTTCCTGCGACGATATCGAAACCATAGCACAAAACCTGCTGAACCTGCACATCACATCCACGTGAGCGGATGCATGCAGTGCTAGCACTCGGCTCTCGTGCCTTAGACGGTCATGTGACGGCGCACGGCATCCGCATCGAACGTCTCGCGGGTGCCCGACATCACGACCTCGCCACGATCCATGACCGCGAAATCGTCGGCCAGCTCGTGGGCGAACTCGAGATACTGTTCGACCAGCAGGATCGCCATGTCGCCGCGCTGGCGCAGGAAGGTGATGGCGCGGCCGATGTCCTTGATCACCGACGGCTGGATGCCTTCGGTCGGCTCGTCGAGGACCAGCAGCTTGGGCCGCATGGTAAGCGCGCGGCCGATGGCAAGCTGTTGCTGCTGACCGCCCGAGAGATCGCCGCCGCGGCGCTTGAGCATCGAATCGAGCACGGGAAAGAGTTCGAACACCTCGTCCGGGATCTTCTTGTGCTCGCGGCCGACCGGCGCGAAGCCGGTCTCGAGGTTCTCCTTCACCGTGAGCAGGGGGAAGATCTCGCGACCCTGCGGCACCAGCGCCACGCCGCGCCGCGCCCGCTCGTAGGGTGGCAGCTTGGAGATTTCCTGGTCCTCCAGCGCGATCGAGCCGGAGGCGATCGGCTGAAGGCCGACGATGGCGCGGAGCAGGCTGGTCTTGCCGACGCCGTTGCGGCCGAGCAGGCAGGTCACCCGGCCGATCGTGGCCGACACCGACACCGAGCGTAGCGCCTGGGCGGCGCCGTAGAAGAGATCGACATTCTGGACTGCGAGCATTGCTATCGCCCCCTGCTCAACGTCCGAGGTAGACTTCGACGACGCGCTGATCGGCGCTCACCTGATCGAGCGTGCCCTCGGCCAGCATCGAGCCCTCGTGCAGCACGGTCACCTTCACGCCCAATGCCCGCACGAAGCTCATGTCGTGCTCGACGACGACGATCGAATGAGTCTTGTTGATCTCGCGCAGCACCTGCGCCGTGGTCTCGGTTTCGACATCGGTCATGCCGGCCACCGGCTCGTCGACCAGCAGCAGCTTGGGATCCTGAGCCAGCAGCATGCCGATCTCGAGCCATTGCTTCTGGCCGTGGCTGAGCCGCGCGCCCAGCATATGCTGCTGCTCTTCCATGCGGATGATGGAAAGAATCTCGGCCAGCCGATCGCCCTCGGCCTTGGTTGGCTGGGCGAGCAGCAGACGGTGCCATTTGCGCAGTCCCGCGAGAGCCAGCAGCAGGTTGTCGCGCACGGTGTGGTTCTCGAACACCGTAGGTTTCTGGAATTTCCGGCCGATGCCGAGGGTCGCGATGTTGGCTTCGTCGAGCTTGGTGAGATCGGCCCGGCCGTCGAAGACGACCTCGCCCGAGTCCGGCCGCGTCTTGCCGGTGACGACGTCCATCATGGTGGTCTTGCCAGCACCGTTGGGGCCGATGATGGCGCGCATCTCGCCTGGCTCGATCAACAGCGAGAGGTTGTTCAGCGCCTTGAAGCCGTCGAACGAGACGGTGACGCCGCTGAGGTACAGGAGCGCCGATGTGCTTCTGTTGCTCATGCGGGCGCCCTCGCCTTCTTTGCAAGCGACCGGTTCCTGAGTTGGGCCCAGAGGCCGACCACGCCCTTGGGCAGAAGCAGCGTGACGACGATGAAGAGAGCACCCAACGCGAACAGCCAGAACTCCGGCAGCGCGCCGGTGAGCCAGGTCTTGCCGAAATTGACGATGAACGCGCCGATTACCGGCCCGATCAGGGTGCCGCGGCCGCCGACGGCCACCCAGAGCACGGCTTCGATCGAATTGGCGGGCGAGAATTCGCTGGGGTTGATGATGCCGACCTGGGGCACATAAAGCGCACCGGCAATGCCGGCCATGGCCGCCGAGAACACGAAGACGAAGAGCTTATAGCCTTCGACCCGGTAGCCCAGGAACCGCATGCGGCTCTCGGCGTCGCGCACCGCGGTCAGGGCCTTGCCGAAGCGGGATCCAACGATCGCAGCCGACACGATGAGCCCCAGCGCCAGCATGACCGCCGAGGCGAAGCAGAGCGCGGCCCGCGTGCTGTCGGCCTGCACGGAGAAGCCCAGGATTTCCTTGAAGTCGGTCATGCCGTTGTTGCCGCCCAGACCCATGTCGTTGCGGAAGAACGCCAGCATCAGCGCGAAGGTCATCGCCTGGGTGATGATCGAGAGATAGACGCCGGTGACGCGGCTACGGAAGGCGAACCAGCCCAGCGCGAAGGCCAGCACGCTCGGCACCAGAACGGCCATGAGCATGGCGAAGCCGAAATTGTCGAAGCCGTACCAAAACCAGGGCAGTTCCTTGTAGTTCAGGAACACCATGAAATCGGGCAACAGCGGATTGCCATAGACGCCACGGCTGCCGATCTGACGCATCAGGTACATGCCCATGCAGTAGCCACCCAGCGCGAAGAAGGCGCCATGCCCGAGCGAGAGGATGCCGCAGTACCCCCACACCAGATCGACTGCCAGCGCCAGCAGCGCGAAGCTGAGATACTTGCCGATCAGCTGCAGCAGCCAGGCCGGCACGTGGAACGGGTTGCCCGGCGGCACAAGCTGGTTGAGCAGCGGCAAGGCGATGCCCACAGCCAGGACCAGCAGCACGAAGAGGCGCAGGTTCCGGTCCATGCCCTGGATCAGGAAACGCGTGATCATGCGATGGCTTTCATTCGACCGAGCGGCCCTTCAGCGCGAACAGGCCGCGCGGGCGGCGCTGGATGAACAGGATGATGAACACCAGTACCAGGATCTTGCCCAGCACCGCGCCGGCGTAGGGTTCGAGGAACTTGTTGACCACACCCAGGGTGAGCGCGCCGATCAGCGTGCCGAACAGGTTTCCGACACCACCGAACACCACGACCATGAACGAATCGATGATGTAGCCCTGGCCGAGGTTGGGACTGACGTTGTCGATCTGGCTGAGCGCCACGCCCGCGAGGCCTGCGATGCCGGATCCCAGGCCGAATGTCAGGGCATCGACGCGGGGCGTGCGGATGCCCATGGCAGAGGCCATCGGACGGTTCTGGGTGACGGCGCGCATGTAGAGGCCGAGCGGCGTTTTGCGCAGCAGCGCGATCAGGGCGACGAAAACCATGAGCGAGAAGATGACGATCCAGAGCCGGCCGTAAGTGACGTTGATCTGGCCGACCTGGAAAGCGCCTGACATCCACGACGGCGCGCCGACCTCGCGGTTGGACGAGCCGAAGATCGAACGCACAGCCTGCTGCAGCACCAGCGACAGGCCCCAGGTGGCAAGCAGCGTGTCCAGCGGACGGCCATAGAGGAAGCGGATGATGCCGCGTTCGATGAGGATACCGATCCCGCCGGCCACCACGAAGGCGAGCGGCAGCGCGATCAGCAGCGAGGCGTCGAACAGGTGGGGTGCCGAGGAACGGATGACCTCCTGGACGACGAAGGTCGTGTAGGCGCCCAGCATCACCATCTCGCCGTGCGCCATGTTGATGACGCCCATGGTGCCGAATGTGATGGCAAGCCCGATCGCGGCCAGCAGCAGCACCGATCCCAGCGAGATGCCGTACCAGACGTTCTGCGCGATCTCCCAGGCGGCGAGAGTCTGGCGGACGGCGTCTGCACCGGCGGTAGCGGCGGCCTTGACCTCGGGATCGGTTGTCTGGGCGGCCGTGGCCTGCAGGACGCCCAGCGAATCGCGGTCGGCACGCGCGCGCACCAGCGCGATGGCTTCGATCTTCTGCGCCGGCGGCGCATCGGATGCCAGCACGCTGGCGGCCCTCGCCTCGCTCATGGACTGCTTGATGCGCGGGTCCTTCTCGGCCGCGAGCGCGGCATCGAGGGCAGCCAGCGACGTGGCATCGCGGCGCTTGAAAAGGGCCTCGGCGGCGCCGCGGCGCACGCGGGCATCGGGGCTCATCAGGGTGAGCGAGCCGATGGCGGCTTCAATGATGCCGCGCAGCCGGTTGTTGACCCGGACACGATCGAGGTCGGCATCCGATCCGCTGCCGGCGGCCTTGCCGGAGATCGCCTCGGTCAGCGCGAGCTGGTTGCCGTCGGGCTTGCCGATCAGCACGAGATTGTCGGCCTTGCGAACGTAGAGCTGTCCCGCCGCCAGTGCTTCCAGGATCGGTGCGGCGCGCTGCTCGCCTGAGGCGGCAAGGGCTGCCACCGCGGTCTCGCGATCGCCGAAGCTGCCGCTGGTAAGGTTGGTCACGAGGGCCGGAAGATCGGCAGCCCAGGCCGTGGCGGCGATCGCCACCGAGGCCAGCGCCGACAGCAGCACCGTGAGCAGACGCGGGAAAAACATAATTTAGGGTCTTCCGGGAATCGAGTGGGTGATTGGGGAGATCATAGCGCGCGAAAAGCTTGTGGATAGAGGTCTTTCTGCGCTTTGAGGCTCGCAGTAATTTGGCACAGTGAGGGTTGGGCAAAACAGTGAAGCGGCAGCGTCGTCTGTCGGAT